>NZ_JAJNIU010000002.1:0-185833 GCF_022386355.1 Mammaliicoccus sp. L-M44
AATATTATTCTAGCATGTAGAGATGCATTTTTTAATACAACGGTGAAACCATACTGTACCATACGCATAGCGTATGGTTTTAATTACACAAATAAAATACCCGCCAACGAAATGATTTTCATCGCATTGACGGGTACTTTATAATATTCAATTCATTTAGGAATGATTCTCTTGTAATTCCACATTTTTTTGTGCCCACTCTTCTAATGGTACAAGCGCTTGTGCTAATTCGTATCCTTTAGTTGTTAAATGATATTCAACTGATAGAGGCGTTGTTGTAACAACTTTCTTTTCAACTAATCCCCAATCACTTAATTCAGTTAATTTAAGAGATAATGCTCTAGGTGTAATACGTCTTAAGTCTCTTTTCATATCAGAAAAGTGAGCCGAACGTTCATCACAACGTGATAAATAATTAAGTATTAAACCATTCCAACTGCGTCCTATTACTTTAAAAGTTTCTTCCAAATAAGGACATACTTCCATGTTACTCACCTCTTTAACTTCTATATTGCCATTATACTACACTTTATATACAAAGTATATAATTTATACTTGTTATACGGTTTCAGTCCAAATATCAGCACCTAGTGCTTTTAATTTTTCAACAATACCGCTGTATCCTCTATGAATATGCTTCACATTATAAACCGTTGTAACGCCTTCAGACATTAATCCAGCAATTAATAAAGATGCTCCTGCTCTTAAATCACTTGCTGCTACACTTGCACCTGTCAATTGAGATGGATAATAGATAGCTGTGCCATTTTCTAAATTCACATTTGCACCCATTCTGATCAGTTCATCAACGTGTTTAAATCTTGCAGGATAAATCGTTTCTGTTATTTTACTTTGACCATTTGCTTTTAATAATAAAGGTGTAAATGGTTGTTGTAAATCTGTTGCAAAGCCAGGATAAACTGCAGTTTGTATATCAACAGGTTTATATTCATCTTTACCTTTAATAACAACTGAATCTTCACCTAAATCGATTTCAGTGCCCATTTCTCTTAATTTAGCGATTAATGGTTCTAAATGTAAAGGAATGATATTTTCGATGTACACTTCTTCACCCATGGCTGCTGCTGCACACATGTATGTACCTGCTTCTATTCTATCAGGAATAATTGTATGTTTTGTACCGTGCAAGGATTCTACACCTTCAATTTTCAATGTATCTGTACCTGCACCTCTAATTTTAGCGCCCATATTATTTAATAATGTCGCAACATCAACAATTTCAGGTTCTTTCGCTGCGTTTTCTATTACTGTTTTGCCTTTTGCTAAAGAAGCTGCCAACATTATATTGATCGTTGCACCAACACTCACAACATCCATAAATATTTTAGCGCCAACTAATTCTTCAGCTATTAAATACATCGCACCTTGTTCATTTGTTACTTTTGCACCTAGTGCTTCAAAGCCTTTAATATGTTGGTCAATTGGTCTAGGGCCTAAAGGACAGCCGCCAGGTAAACCAATCACACATTTTTTAAAACGTCCGAGCATAGCACCCATCATATAATAAGACGCTCTTAAAGATTGTACTTTATTGTTAGGTAAAGGTAGATTCACCGCATCGCTTGAATCAACGACAAGCTGATCACCATTTAATTCTGTTTTAATATTTAAATCACCAAGTAGGCTCATTAAAGTTTTGACATCTGAAATATCTGGTAGTCCATCTAATGTCACAACATCATTCGCCATTAAACTTGCTGGAATAAGTGCAACTGCACTATTTTTAGCACCACTTATTTGCACTTTACCATTTAATTTTTTACCACCATTTATTTTTATAACTTCTTGAGACATATGTTTACTCCTTTACTTCATCGTCTTAGAGAATGCATACTCTCTCAACATGAATAGATAATTATTTCCATTATATACTATTCAATAAGATAAACGCAAAAACATAAAAAGTAAATAGAAATGACATAATTTACTACGAAAGAAGTATTAAATTTTAAATTTTTGGCATTAAAATAAATTGAGTAAACGTATTGAATAAATATTCAATTTTTCTATAAAAACAGAAAAAACTACTACAAGCACGATGCTTGTAGTAGTTTGAATTTAATTAAAATTAAGCTTGGTTAGAAGTACCAAATTCTTGGATTTTACCTTTAACTGTTGCTTTAATTGCTTCACGAGCAGGTCCTAAGTATTTACGTGGATCGTAAACTTCGCTGTCGTTGTTTAACACTTCACGAACTGCTTTAGCAGATGCGATTTGGTTTTCAGTGTTAACATTGATTTTAGCTGTACCGAAAGTGATAGCTTTTTTGATATCGTGAGTTGGGATACCAGTACCACCGTGTAATACTAATGGTAAACCAGTTGAAGCACCGATTTCTTCCATTTCTTTGAAACCTAAGTTTGGTTCACCTTTGTAAGGTCCGTGTACTGAACCTAATGCAGGTGCTAAAGTATCAATACCAGTTCTTTCAACTAATTCTTGACATTCTTTAGGATCAGCATAGATAACGCCTTCTGCAACTACGTCATCTTCTTGTCCACCAACAGTTCCTAATTCAGCTTCAACAGAAACACCGTTAGCATGAGCATATTCAACTACTTTAGAAGTAATTTCGATGTTTTCTTCGAATGGGTGATGAGATGCATCGATCATTACTGAAGTGAATCCAGCATCGATAGCTTCTTTACATTTTTCGAAACTTGAACCGTGGTCAAGGTGAATAGCAACTGGAATTGTAATGTTGTAATCTTCAATTAAACCTTCAACGATTTTAACGACAGTTTTGAAACCACCGATATAACGTCCAGCTCCTTCAGATACACCAAGGATAACTGGCGCATTTTCTTCTTGTGAAGCTTGAAGAATAGCTTGTGTAAATTCTAAGTTATTGATGTTGTATTGACCAACAGCATAACCGTTTTCTTTTGCTTTAATTAACATTTCTTTCATTGAAACTAAAGGCATTGAGTTTCCTCCTAATGTGCAAGGCACGAATTATTTACAAAGTTATTATATCAAACTTTGTGAATATATGCACCTTTTGAAAGCCCTATCCTAAATGTTTTCTTACAATTTTCATAACTTCTTCAATTGTAAACGGTTTCATTAGCACACCTGTAATATTTCCTTTTTTTAAAACTTCTAACTCGGTAGATGATTGAAATGCTGAAATGATATAAACTGGAAGATTGTTGTCAGATTTTCTAATTTCGGCAAATACTTCTTCCCCAGAAATTCCAGGCATTCTTTTATCTATAAAAATCAATTTATAAGTATTTTTATGAAATAATTCAATGCCCTCCGCTCCATTTTTAGCAGTATCTACATTAAATTGATTTAATTCCATAATTTCTTTTAATAATTGTCTAATATTCTTTTCATCATCTATAATAAGTACATCCATTGAAGATACCCCACTTTTTCTATAAAATAAATTTAATGACGTTAATAAGGAGAATACAAATTGCTTAAAATTTTTAATACACAATTAAATGGCATATTTAGTAAAATAGATGCCCAAATTGAAGAAATTGAAATCGCATCACAACTGCTTATGCAAGCAGCAAACGGTGAAGGCAAAATACGCATCAAAACTTTCGACGAAATCAATCATTTCCAAACATTTATGACTGATGGTAACGAAAGCTTTCCACATGCAGAAACACTCAATACTATAGATGATATCGAAAAGATCGACTCTACTGACCGCGTATTATTAGCCGGTACTTCTTTTACTGAAGAACTCAACGAATGGATTACAAAATTAAACGACCACGATATAGATTTTGTCGTAATAGCCAACAAAGATAAAGACAATAAGACACACGAATCACTCATGCATTATATTGACTTATCAACACCAAGAGCAATCATTCCAACCGCTGATTACAGTAAAATCATTACCCCACATCTTATGGCTTTAAATTATATATATTATATCATGTTTGCTGAAATGCATGAGATTACACAAGATTTGAATGAAGAAATTTAGTAGTAGTAGATAATGGGTCTGAATTTTACGAGTTGGGAGATAACGGAGGTTTTAGTTACAATTTTTATGAGTTTTGTAATTATGGGCTTCCATAGTTACACTTCCAACGACTTTTGTTACTATAGACCGCCTTAGTTACATTTCTTATGAGTTTTGTAATTATAGGCTTCCATAGTTACATTTCCGCCGACTTTTGTAATTAACACACCTGTTACGAACAAGTTTGGCGAAAAGTGTTCACAACGCAGCACTTAATATCCCACACATATTCATACAAAAAAGCGCCCTCTATCTAAAATACTTGAAAAAGTATTAGGATAAAGGGCGCTTTAAATATATATTATTTATTTTGAATGCTTGCTTCTACAAATCCTCTGAATAATTTTTGTGGACGTGTTGGTCTAGATAAGAATTCTGGATGGAATTGACATGCTACAAACCATGGGTGATTTTCTAATTCTACGATTTCTACTAATCTACCATCTGGGCTTGTTCCTGAGAATTTCATGCCTTTTTCTTCTAATCTTTCGCGATATTCGTTATTAAATTCATAACGGTGACGGTGTCTTTCGTCTACTTCTAATTCACCATAGACTTTATGTGCAATTGTTCCTTCTTCAATTTTACATGGATAAACACCTAATCTTAATGTGCCACCTAAATCTTCGATGTCTTTTTGTTCTGGTAATAAATCGATAATTGGATATGGTGTGTTTGGATCTAATTCAGCTGAATGTGCATCGTTTAATCCAACTACGTTTCTAGCGAATTCAACTGTTGCTAATTGCATACCTAAACAAATACCTAAGTATGGTACGTTGTTTTCACGTGCATATTGAATGGCTAATATCTTACCTTCTACACCTCTATCACCGAATCCGCCAGGTACTAAAATACCATCTACATCTGCAAGTTCTTTTTGATAGTTTGTTTCGTTTAATTTTTCAGAGTCAATCCACTTAATTTCAACATCTGATTTAAAATCATAACCAGCATGTTTTAAAGCTTCTGCAACTGATAAGTATGCATCTTGTAAACTAACATATTTACCTACTAAACCAATTTTCACTGAACCTTCTAAATTACGTACAGTGTCTAATAATTGGTTCCACTCTGTTAATTCCGCTTCTGGTGCAGCTTCTAAATCTAATCTTTCAATGACGATATCATCCATATGTTGTTCTTTTAAAGCTAATGGAATTTGATATAACGTATCAGCATCTCTACATTCAATGACTGCACGTTTGTTAATGTCACAGAATAATGCAATTTTATCTCTTAAATCTTGAGTCATTTCATATTCAGTACGTACCACAATTAAATCTGGTTGAATACCTAAACCTCTTAACTCTTTAACACTATGTTGTGTTGGTTTAGTCTTCATTTCACCAGCAGCTTTAATGTATGGAAGTAACGTACAATGGATGTACATAACGTTTTCACGACCAAGATCACTCTTGATTTGTCTAATTGCTTCTATAAATGGTAAAGATTCAATATCACCAGTTGTACCACCAATTTCAGTAATAACAACATCAGCATTTGTACTTTCACCAGCCATTAATAATCTTGATTTAATTTCATTTGTAATATGTGGGATAACTTGGACAGTACCACCTAAGAAATCTCCACGTCTTTCTTTTTTAAGTACGTGAGAATAAACTTTACCTGCCGTTACATTTGAATATTTATTAAGGTTAATATCAATAAATCTTTCATAATGTCCTAAGTCTAAGTCTGTTTCTGCACCATCTTCAGTTACAAAAACTTCACCATGTTGATATGGACTCATTGTACCTGGATCAACATTTAAGTATGGGTCGAACTTTTGAATCGTTACATTTAATCCTCTATTTTTAAGTAATCTCCCTAGTGATGCTGCTGTAATACCTTTACCAAGAGACGATACTACGCCACCTGTTACGAAAATGAACTTTGTCATGTTTGTACCTCCATTTATTTTTTAAAAAATAAAAAACGCTCCCACTTACATTATTTAAAATGTAAGGAGGGAGCGCTATATTTATACGATTGTCCTATTTAAAGGAGCCCAATTAAAATATTACCATCTTTTAAAGAAAAGTCAATTAAAATTCGTCTTCTTCGTCTTCCTCATCTTCGTCTTCTTCATCTACAACAAGACCCGCTTCATCTAATTCATCTTCTACGTCTTCGTCTTCAGGGTCTTCAGGATCATTTAAACCTTCTTCATCATCTTGATCAATTGTAATATCAAGATCTTTAGATTTATCTTCTTCCCCTAATAATGAAATTTCTGAATCAGCTTCATCGTCTTCGTCTAGAACGTTGAATTTTTGAATTGTTGGTGCGATTTTTTCTTCGATATCGTCAACTGAATACCAGTCACGAAGTCCCCAAATATTCTCACCCACACTTAAGAAGCGTCCATCAGTATTTAAGTCCGTATAGAATTGTAAAATACGGTTCTCAATTTCTGAATCATTATAATTACCTAAGCTTTTGAATTCGTCTATCATATCATATAAGTTTGTTTCTTTACCGTTCTCTGTTAATAAAATATAAGCCATTTCGATAAATGAATGCTCATCTACCATTTCTTTTGTGAAATCTTTTAATTTCATGCTTTACTCTTCCTTTCAACAATCGAACTATTGTCGCACATTAATATTTATAATCATAACAGTTTACGATTATAATTGACAAGATGATTTTTAGCAAATGTTAGTTAATACTTAATATATTTCATGAGTTTAATATAGTCCTCAGATTTTTGTATTTCTACAAATCGCGCTTTCTCACATAAAGGTTTCAATTTATTGTTTGAACCGAATAAAGTGATGTGTATTTCTTTCTTATCTTCAAACCTTCTTCTAACAAAAGTACTTAACTGTCTTAAAGCACTCTCTGCAATACCTTCTTTTCTTTCGTCTTCTTCAACTTCTATACTACGAATATCAAAATAATGATCTTTATCTTCTAATACGATGATACCTACTTTTTGGTTATCTTTCATTAAATGTATATCGACAAATTCGTTATCTAAATCATCTTCATTTAATACAAGTTTCAATGAAGATACATATTTTGAATCTAAATCTAAATAATACAATCGTTCTTTACCTAATGGTCCTTCTTCTTTTGTAGCTGTATGCATAAAGCCAGCTCTTTCATATAAATTCCATGCTGCCTCATTTTCAGCATCTACTACTAAATATAAATGATCAAAATCAGGGAACACATGTTGAACATACTCAGGTAAATTCATCATTATAGTTGTGCCATACCCATTTCCTTGATACTTTTCATTGATTGATAATGAACGTATATATACAACATTATGCGGTGTATCATAACCTTCGTGTTGATAATACTTATGCAATACAAAGAAACCAACTATGTCGTCTTGATCGTTTACAACAACATTAGGTCTTCTATCAGGATCTTCGATAGCACCATCCAACACTTCTTTAGGCAATGAAGAATAAATTTGTTGTCGTTCGTTTAATTCAAAATCATATAGTACCGTTCTCATATGTTCTTCAAATGGTTTAATGACGATTTCACCGAATGATTTAGCTTTCATGATTGATATCCTCCCGTTTGTTTATATATATCATAACGAATTTTACATTCATTGCGCAATTAAGAACCATAGAAAACGTAATTATCGTACACATGTTATTTTGATTTGGATGAGGGTAATAGAAATAAGACTGCATAATTTAAAGGGGGATATTAATGAAACAGTCAAAAGACAATACAGACAAGCATAATAATAAGACAACATTAGTATTTTGGGTATCAATGTCTATTATATTATTAGTGACTTTAACTGCTGGAATTTTTCCAAAAGGTTTTGGTAAATACGCTAACATATTATATACATTTATATCTAACAGTACAGGATGGTTATTCTTAATCATCGTATTCGTTTTAGATATCTTTTTAATAGGATTAGCTATAACGAGGTTTGGTCGATTTAAACTCGGTAGAGACGACGAAGAACCAGAATTCTCATTTATATCATGGGTCGGCATGTTATTCTCTGCTGGTCTCGGTGTCGGGATTGTATTCTGGGGCGTAGCTGAACCAATGACACATTACTTAAAATCACCACTTCCAAATGAAGTAGATGGCTCTACATTAGAATCAGCTCGACTTGCTATGGGTTATACATTTTTCCATTGGGGTATTTCACAATGGTCTATCTTTGCAATGGCAGGGCTTATCGTAGCTTACTTCCAATTTAGAAAAAGAAGAGACGGTTTAATATCTACAGCAATGGAACCTGTATTCGGTGAAACTTATAAGAAACCATACAGAAATGTTATCGATATCTTAGCGATAGTCGCAACTGTCATGGGTATTGCAACATCAATTGGTCTAGGAATAATGCAAATTGGTGGCGGACTTCATCATGTTTTTGATATTCCTAATAATAATTGGACTAAAATTATCATCACCGTCATTATGACTTTACTATTTCTTGGATCAGCAGCATCAGGTCTTAATAAAGGTGTTAAATGGCTAAGTAATGCTAACATATTTATTTGTTTTGCTTTACTTATATTTATACTTATTTTAGGACCGACACAATTTATATTTGAAACATTTACTGTTGCTATAGGTGACTATATTACAAACTTTGTACAATATAGTTTAAGATTAAATCCTTATGAAGGCGACAATTCTTGGATTCAACAATGGACTGTGTTCTATTGGGCATGGGTCATTGCTTGGTCTCCATTTATCGGAGGATTTGTAGCCAGAGTATCAAGAGGCAGAACGATTAGAGAATTTGTAATTGGCGTGTTAATTATTCCACCACTTATTTCATTTAGTTGGATTGCCACTTTTGGTGGAACGGCCATGTATTTAGTTATTAATAAAGGTGCTTCTATTGCGGAAGATGTTAAAGGAGATTATACAGTTGCACTATTCTCCCTATTATCAAACTTCCCATTTTACGAAGCAACAAGTATTCTAGCAATAATATTAATCTTCTTGTTCCTTGTTACAAGTGCAGATTCAACTACTTTTATCTTATCAAGCATGTCTGATAAAGGTTCAATCGTACCGCCATTCAAGTATAAATTAGTTTGGGGAACACTAATTGGTGCCATTTCAGTTGCCATGACATTAGCAGGTGGTTTAGAAAGTTTACAAACAGCTTCTGTCGTAGCCGGCCTACCATTCGCATTTATACTATTCTTAATGATGTTCTCTATTATGAAAGCATTACGTAGAGAACCATCTAAACATTTCAAAATGACTTATATAGATGATGACACAGATTTCTCCAAGTCATTAGAAGAACGCGAAGAAGAAGAAAAATAATTAAAAAAAGCACCATTCATTGTTTCATCAATGAATGGTGCTTTCTTTTATTGTCGTAATTTCATATATTAAAACGAATGTATCGAAAAATATACCCAATAGACGATGATCCATATGATTAACCATAGTAATATTTTGATATATTGATTAACGTTTTTAAACACAATGTGACTGAGTACATATGCCAGATAGCTCGTTAATATAAACCTCAAGAGTCTTGCAATGAAACTTACGAGTATAAATACAATAAAAGATATACCTTCGTGATAGCTCATCATTGCATAAAGTTTATATGGAACACCAAACAATGGTGCTTCTATTAATCCGAGCACTCCTTTATCTTCTAATGAATGTATCACATGTTCTATCATATAAGGATGAATACCAGGAATCTTAATCATGATCATTTCAACAAAGTTCAAATGTTGAATTGAAATAATGTAAACGATGATACCACCTAGAACTGCACCTACAATTGCAATCAAATTTGCACATAATAATTTAAATTTACTTTTTTGTTTGATTGCATAATAAGTTAAAGCTACATCAGGGATAATAAAGAATACAATCGCTTCAAGAAAAGCCCATATAAATATGATTACCATTCTTTAAAATCACCTTCATTTCTAAGTTCATTCATTCGTTCATTAAGCTCATCCATAAATGCTTTTCTATTCTCATTAAATAAAAATGGACGTCCTACAAAAATATCAACAAAGAATGGTACAAATAGTTTTGAGCCTTTCGGTAATGATTTGCCTAACCCATGTAGAAACAAAGGTTGTATCGGAATGTTTGGTCGTTCTCTCATTAAATAATAAATCCCGGATTTATATTTTGATAACTTTTCAGGTTCTCCTCTACTTCCCTCTGGATATAGTATGATAATACTCCCCTCATCTAAAGCATCCACAATTGGTTCAAATAATCCTTTAATATCTCGCGTCATTTTTCGCTCTATTGGTATGATTCTCATAATATTCATAGAAAACCATTTTAATAGTTTGTTTTTCAGAAAATAATCACCTGCAGCTACAGGTCGTGCTTTCTTAAATCCTTCTCCTTGAAAAAGTGAAAGTAGTACAAGTGTATCTAAATGTGAATTATGGTTGGCAATAATCACAATAGGACCTTTTTTAGGTAACCATTCTCGTCTACGTATATTTAATCCTAAAACAATTAAAATAATTGGCTTAATGATACATGTAAATATAATGAGTCTTAACATATCGGTTCACCCCTTAAAAGTAAAAGAACCTTACAAAGTGGAAGAAGAGTGGCGCTGTGTATGTTAAAGAATCTACTCTATCCAAAATACCGCCATGACCAGGTATTGTTTGAGAAGTATCTTTAATATTTAAATCTCTTTTTAAAGCTGAAATATTCACATCTCCCACAAATCCCATAATACTAATATATAAACCTGCTACAATCATGCCTAATAATGTGAATGGCGTAAGTAATGGTGCTAAACATAAAGATAGAATTGTCGTTGAAATAATCCCCCCAACAAAACCTTCCCAAGTCTTGTTCGGACTCACTTTAGGTACAATTTTGTGTTTACCAAATGCTTTACCGAACAGAAATTGAAAGACATCATTTGCTTGCGTTAATATAACTAAAAATAAAACAAGGCTTGCACCGGGTACTGAACTTTTTTCGCCAGGTAAGACAATTAAGTATGCTAAATGACTTAAACTAAACACCATCAGCATCATGCCCCATTGTACAGATCCCATTGATTGTAAAAACCCTTTTGTTTCGCCTATCAATATTGCTTGTATCGGTATAAATAAGAACATATATACCGGTATAAAAATAATAAACATACCATAAAATCCAAAATAGATAAATGTAAATTGAATTGGTATAGATAAGTACGCCCAGAATAATACGGCTCTATGACTACGATTTGTAGGTATTAAAGAAAAATACTCTTTCAAAGCTAAAAAGCAAAGTAAGCCAAGAAAAATTAATGACACAGTAGAGTGAATAACTAAAGCAATTGTAAAGATAATACACATACTCCACCATGATTTAATTCTTAATCTAATTTCAGTGAAATCTTTTTCAGGATATCGTTTCGTTAAATAAATACTAATCAAACTGGATAATACGAGTACGATAAATACCCCAATCATAACAATCAGCATTTCTGAAGATATCTTCCCTAAGTTCATGATTTAACCTCCTTTAACCCTTTTGTTATTCGATTATAAATATTGATTAACATGAGTATTGAACAAATATAGAACACAAAATGTAAATAAGGAATGATATTTAAATGAACAAAAATCAGGATACTGATGAAACCTACAATAAATGCTCGGTCACTTTTACCCATCGGACCGTCATATCTTCTTGAACTACCGATCACTTGAACAGTTACACCAGCCATTTCACTTATGATTGATAAACTGATAAACAACATAATACCTATTCCATAATCTTCAGCAATAAACACGAATGGTATAAATAAAAATAAATCACTTATAACATCCCCTATTTCATTCAACAATAACCCTAAGTGAGATTTCATTTGATATTTTTTTGCCATTACACCATCAATTGCATTTAAAGCCATTCTTACAAACATCACGATTGGCATTAAAATATAAATCCATTTGTTTTCATGAAATATACTTAAAATAATTCCTGTTACGATAGATAGCAGTAATGCTAATATTGTAACTTGATTTGGGGTCATTCCGATTTTTCTCATCCAGTCAACGATAGGCATTAACAGTTGCTGAAATTTCGGTTTTATTTCGTATATGCTAATCAAAATATAACCTCCCTCATTTATACTTGGTATCATCTTATCATGTAATTATACAATTTTTACAATATATTTCTAAAAAGCATTAATTTATCATATACAATTTTTTATAGTATAATAACGATAATTATTTACTTTTCTAGATGAGGTGTTCGTGTGAAAATTGGTATTGATGCCGGTGGTACTTTAATTAAAGTCGTAACCGAATTAAATAATGAAAGAACGTATCAAAAATGGTTAGCAACTGACATTGATCAAGTTGCAGATTGGTTAAATCAATTAGATGATGTTGAAGTATCGATTACAGGTGGTAAAGCACAATACTTAGACTCATGCATCAAACATCAAGCGAAACGTAGTATTGAATTTGATGCGACTTATAAAGGGATTCAAATATTTTTAAAAGAAAACAATATAGACCTTGAAACATATATATTCTCAAATGTCGGTACAGGTACTTCTATTCATTATGCTACTACTGATCATCAAGAGCGTGCAGGCGGTACAGGAGCTGGTGGCGGTATGATACAAGGGTTAAGTTATTTACTGACTCAAATTAGTGATTATGACGAACTTGTTCAAACAGCTTTAAATGGGGATCGAGATAAAATAGATTTAAAAGTTAAACATATTTATAAAGGTGATAACACCCCTATTTCTGGAGAATTAACTGCTGCTAACTTTGGACATGTATTACAACATATGAACGATGCATTTCCAAATGCTGATCGATTAGCAGCTGTAATGGGTATTGTTGGAGAAACAGTCACAACCGTATCCATTCATGCCGCAAGACAATACAATACAGAAAATGTTGTGTTTATAGGATCTTCATTTGTTAAAAATGAACTACTCAAAAATATTGTCGTTGATTACACGATTTTAAGAGGTCTAAAACCACACTTCATTGAAAATGGTGAATTTTCAGGAGCGCTCGGTTCAATATATTGTTAAACATTAAGGAGTATTAATATGAAAATTATAGAACCTAAACTACACAATGATTTTGAATATGAAGAAGAAAAAGATGTAATACTCTATCAGTCTTCGTATGACTTGTACTTTGATAAAGCATTAATTCAATTAGATGAAGAAACGAGTCAAATCGATACAATGTATTTCAATCAATGTACATTTGAATCTGTTGATTTCACTAAAATTCACGGATTAGATATTATATTTAAAGGATGCGACCTTTCAAACTGTATATTCAGCGAAGTCTCTCTTAATAGAGTACACTTCAAAGACTGTCGTATGATTGGTGCTAACTTTACGGGTATTAAACTCAAGCATGTACAATTTTCAAATTGTCAGTTGAAAATGAGTCAATTTCAAAATTGTAACTTAGATCACGTTTTATTTAACGATAATCAAATGTCAGAAACTTACCTTTCATTCTGTACTCAAAAATCTGTCGCAATTGAAAGATGTGCATTAGAGTCTCTTGAAGTCGTTGAAACATCATTAAAAGACATTGATTTATCGTCCAATACAATCGAACAACTTGTTGTCCAACCTAACGACTTAAAAGGTGCAACAGTTTCTGAATATCAAGCATATGATATACTTCCGTTATTCGGGGTTAACGTAACATCAAACTAGAAGGTGACACTATGAATCAAATGATAGACATTTTAAAACGCTTTGGATTAAGTGAATATGGCTCTAAAGCTTATATCGCCCTTGTTCAAAATCCAGGCATAACAGCTTATAAACTTAGTGAAATATCAAGCGTACCACGTTCAAAAATTTATGAAGCACTCAATAAACTTGATGAACAAGGACTCGCTTATTTCAATTTACAAGACCAAAAGAAATACTACTATGCCTTATCACCAAAACAGACCATTCAACTATTTGAAAAAAAGCAAAACGAAGAACTCCTTCAACTGGAACAAGAAATCAATAAATTAAACATTGTAACAGATAATGCACCTATTCAAATAGAAGTCTTAACAAATGAATCAACAATCATCGATACCGTAACATCTGCCATTAAACAAGCTAAAAGACAAATAACCGTTTCAATATGGCCAGACTTATATGACATCTTAACAAACCATGTCTCAGAAGATATCCATATTCAAGGAATTACATTCCAAGTCGACCAACCCGGCTATGATCTCATCAATCACCGTTATACAAACTACGTCAAAAGTTCATTAGCACTTAAACCATTTGTCGTAATCGTAGACGATGAACACATGATTTACGGACAAACAGCAGAATCAAATATGCGCGCTTATATCAGTTATGACCACACACAAATAAAAATGATGAAAGACTACATTTGGCATGACGTCTTAGTCAATAAATATATTAATAAATTTGAAGAAGATATAGAAGACGAAATAACCCTTAAGAGAAAAACCTTTTTCTCTTAAGGGTTATTATTTGGGATAAATGATTTTACTACGTTGGGATGAAGTAACTACCTTAGTAGTTACTAATAATGTATCAAACAATCTTCCCACCGTCAACACGAATCGGTAAATATAATTTTTTCAACTTATGACCATTACGGTCGAGGTAAACGACTTTCAATTTATGTTTACCTTTAATATTATCAAGGTTAGTGCTAAAACTTAAACGAGCTTCATATTTATCATAAGTCACACTAGCTGTTTTATATTTACTATTTTTCAATTCATATTTTCCGCCACTTGTATCATATAAATCATCAACAAGTAAAATGAATGCTCCATCTAAGTTTTTTTCAAATTCATCTTTCGAACCTTTATTTTTCAAAATGGTCATATCCATATCTATTGTTATTTCATTACTAACAGTATACGCATCTAAATTACTGATTTTTAACTTGCCTACACTTATTTCATGATTATGATTTAATTGAATCTCCTCTTTTTTTAATTCGTAATCTGTAAATTTTTCATTTGCCTTTACATATTGACGATACCCTATTGAACCAATACTGATAATTAGAACGACTAAAACGGTAATGACGAGTGTTTTTTTCATAGTTATTCACCTACTTTGATGACTTTTTCTTCGCTGCTTAATCTATATACGTATGTAATCAATACAAGATAAATCGATATACAGAATAAACTCGGTAAAAATTGTGAATTATATATACCATAAGATATTAATAAGAAATGTATAGGCGTTACAATTATATCGACTATCATGAATTCAGTAATGGCATAAAATAGTGTATGAAGAATGAAAGGTATAAACATAACGATAACTTTCTCACCAAAATATAATAGTAATGATATTGAGAATACATTTGTTACTATGCCCCATAAACCTACAAACACAATTAATGATAATATAAATATTGTTGGATAATCATAATACAAAGAAATGATCATTGGATTATCTGAAAAAATGCCACCGAACTGTTTAAGTACAATGTCAGGTTTTATATTTGGTAAAATCATAAACATTCCTAAAAAATTTATTAAAAGCGGTAAAGTTACCATAATAAACGATACGAAACTCGAATAAATTAATGTTTTAAACTTTGATTTTAAATTTAATTTATAAAATAACGTACTAACGCCAATTGAAATGACCAATGGCATAATCCCTACATATAAAATAGATAATAATGAGTCACCTTTAATCATGATATTTTCTGTGTAAGGCGTATACTCTAGTAGTTGATATTCCTCATGCTGTATTTTGACATTCCATAAATGAATAATAGATATTGAACATAAAAGTAGAAAAGAAATTACAAATTGCCATTTATAAATGATTAATTTTAAGTACTTTAACATATCAACCGCCTCCAATTACTATAATTTACCATTTTTTGATTTATTATAACCTCCAGTTAGTATTTTTACAACAATCGAATAATATTATATTATTAATTGCAATTAATTCGAAAGACAAAAAAAGACGCTTGCTTTATAGCGAGCGTCTTTTTTAATTACATTTATTTAATTATTTAACAAGGCATTGCGTTTAAAATGGCTTTTGGATCTGTTACTGTACCGATCACACCTGATTTTAAGTTGATTCCTAATGCGATGTCTTCTTGTTTCAAGTCTTCTAACCATTCTTCGAAGACTTCTGTTTCTACTTCAATAATATCGTATTCTTCAAAGTCATCACGATGTACTTTTTCTGCTAATTTGCGTGTACTCCATACTGTCATCATGTTTGGTAGACTTGCATCTTCTTCTGATACGATAATGAATTGTTTTTGTCCTTTGACTGTTAACCCGTAAACATAGTTTTCGTTACAAATGTCTTCTGCAAATTCATCTATTCGGATATCATCTAGTTCACTCATGATTTCTTCTATGAATGGAATTGCTTCTACTTTTATTCCGTTATCTTCTGCTGATTTGTCCACAATGAATTGATCGCCTTCATCAAGGATATCATCCATTTCATATGTAACAAATCTATCTAAATCTAACTCCATAATTTTATCGTATTTAGTAATTTCATACGATTTCAAATATGACTCTGCACTTTCTTTCGTTGACCAAATCAGACGAAAATCAGTATCGCCGTCTCTTAAGATTTTACGGTCATTTAGCACAACATAAAATCTTTCTTTTGTTAATATTTGTTTAAATTTAGACATATCCTGGATAGCCATTCTACCACCCTTTTCTTTATATTTAATCCCAATAAAATATATTATACGTATTAGGTATAAGTCAATATAAAAGAAGTTAAATTGTAAAAAAATTTTTATTTATTTTGACTACTTAATGTATCTAGAAAAAGTTGCTCTTGCTCTAATGCTTTTTCTTCAGTTTCTGCATGCCAAATTCCAACAAATCTTGATTTTACGTTGTCTTTACCGAAATAGTCACCATCATAGTATGCAAGTGGATAGAGGTAGCCATTTTTGATGAATTTTTCTATTGTATTGATGAAATGCGTGTTATCTCCTGTAGAATGATAACTTAGAAATTTATGAAAGCCTTCATGTAAACGATCTTTCAGTAATAACATACTTGTTGAACCATTTTGTCTGAAGTTTAAATCAATGGCATATACGTCATGGTTTTTATCTACGAGCAGGTCAAACCCTGATACGCCTTTATAACCATGCTCAACACCATTTTTCATAATTCCATATCCTGCATCTATAACACTTTGTGGTACATGATTTGAATTAACATTACCATTGTAGAAGCCGTATTCATCTGTAAGCTGTTTTACAGCACCTATATATTGTATACCCGTCTTTTCACTATATACGTATTGAACACAATAATTATCAATTTCTTCAATAAATTGTTCGATGATAATGTATTTTGTATCTGATGCTTCTTTAATTCTATCAGTTGCTTTCTTTAAATCCGCTTCATTATAACAAATCATTACACCATACCCACCTGCAGTAGGTAACTCGTCTCCCGGTTTAATGACTAATGGTAAATCCCAGTTTTGAATAGCTTGTTCAAATTCTTCTGCTTTCACAATTTCACGTTTCGGTAAATATTTACCACCCGTCCATTGTTCAATTTTAGATTTATTATTTAAATCTATAAATTTAGGTTTATAAACGGCATATTCTTCATCTTTACATAAATGTTGACCATGTATGTATTGGAAAAATATTTTTTTATTGTCAGCTGTTAACTGTTGTAGTAAATGTTCATATTGCGTTCTATCTTTAAAAGTATATATATTGCTCGGAATATCCACATTTACTAATTTTAAAATTCTTTTAACATTATCTGTTAAACATGCTTCATGAACGATCATGGGCATATTACTAATAATCATTTCTCTTGCTGTTAAAAAATTAGATTGTGCTTCTTCAGCTTTTAACCAAGGATTATCTTCATACGAAGGTCTCGCATTATATACAATATCTTCTTCATACAAATCTCTTAACGTTAAATTGAGTGGTTTCCTATATTCTTTGTTCATAACAAGTTCTCCCTTAATGTTTGATGATGCTCAATAATTTCTTTTCTAAGGGATACATTCTCTATAAGTTCTAATCCCATTGATGCTAATATTTTCGCACCGTTAATTAATGCCTTATCACCCTTTGTACTTGCAGCAGCTTGGCAAAATTCTTTCGTATGGCCGACTAAATTTGATGGTCCAATTTTAATGTGTGGATGAATAGTCGGTACGATATGACTTACATTCCCCGTATCAGTAGAACCAAAACCAAAATCGTCATCAATGACTTCTTCGCCAACTTGTTCGGCGTGCTTTCTAAATAATTCGTCTAGTGGTTTATTAATTACGAATTCATTCACACCATTTTGAATTGGTCTTAATTCATATGTACCGCCTGTTTGTATAGCTGCTCCTTCAGCTATTTTTCTCACTTTATCAGTAAGAATATCTAGTTCTTTACGTGAAGTGGCACGCGTGTAAAAACGTGCATGTGTAAAGTCAGGAATAATATTCGCTGCTTCACCACCATTTAATATGACACCATGCACTTTATCTGTCTTTTTAATTTGTTGTCTTAACATGCTCACCCCATTAAAGAAAGATAACATAGCATCTAACGCATTAACCGCTTCAAAAGCATTTTCAGAGGCATGAGCGCTTCGTCCATAGAATTTAACATCAAATACATCTACAGCTAATGAAGGCACTGTCACGTACGTCTCATGGCCAGGATGGACCATTAGTGCAATATCAATATTATCGATAATACCAGCTTTCACATAAGTTGCTTTTGCACTACCATTAATACCCCCTTCTTCAGCAGGACAACCTAACACGACAACTTTTCCTCCGACTTGATCAATCACTTTAGACAAACTGATACCTGCTAACACACTTGAAGTCCCAATTATATTATGACCACACGCATGACCAAGACCAGGTAATGCATCATATTCTGCTAAATATGCAATAGTTGGTCCTTCTTTTCCTGAGTCATATGTTGCAATGAAACCTGTCGGATGCTTCGCAATATTCTTCTCTATCTTAAAATGATGACTCTTTAATTGATCGCTTAATAAACGTGATGCAAATACTTCTTCATTTCCTAACTCAGGACGCTCATGAATTTGATGACTCATTGATAAATATAAATGTCTATTTTGTTCTATATAATTAATAATATTTTGCGATAAGTTACTCATTAATGATTCACCTTTCCATTATAAAAGCGCACTTCTTGTAAGGAGTGCGCCAATCGTTCTTTTATCTTCCAGTAACAAACTGTAGGAATTGGCACCTTTCCATTATGGGAGGTTGCTGGACTTCATCGGGCCCTTCCCTCAGTCTCTCTTGATAATTCGTATGAAATTTGAACTTAATTCTAACTGTCTAACTCGGATATGTCAATGATTTGTTGCAATATCATTGGAATTTAAGTACCATTTTTCTGCTTTTTTCTCGAATTCTTTAATCATGCTGTCTTTTCCTTTATAGTACTGTTCACTGTCATCAGGAAATTCAATGACTAAGTCATGCTTGAGACGACTATATCTTTCTCTTTCACCATTGAAAGCTCTTAAATAATCTCTAAAGGACAATAATCTTAAAATATGTGGGCTACCTTCATCATAAATATGTAAATGGTGAGAAACTGCACCGTAATGATCATATTTTTTGAAATATCGATTACCGATAACACCACGTTCTCCTTTAGACTCATATCCTAAAGCTGATAATTCATGTGTAAATTCATCAATCGATTTACTATCTTTGACAACTATTAATATATCTATAATCGGCTTCGCAGATAATCCAGGAATAGCCGTTGATCCTATATGTTCAATGCTGATACTATGTTCTTTCAATAACGACTGTAAATATTTTTTCTCTTCAAGAAAAAGGTGTTGCCATATACTGTCGTAAGGGACTACACGTAAACGTTCCATCTCATCACCTAATTTCAGAATAATTTATTAATATTATCTTATAAAGTAACATAGAAAGAAAGTAAAAGAAATCTGAATTGATTGTTTTTTCAAAATTAACTTGATATAATGATGCCGAAATCAAAGGAGGAATCTTCATGACAAAAATGAATGTAGAAAGTTTTAATTTAGATCATACGATAGTAGACGCACCATTTGTGAGACTTGCAGGAATCAAAGAAGGACTTAATGGTGATGTTATTCATAAATATGATATTCGATTTAAACAACCTAACAAAGAACATATGGAAATGCCTGCATTACATTCCTTAGAACATTTAATGGCTGAGAACATTAGAAACCATACAGACAAAGTGGTAGACGTAAGTCCAATGGGATGTCAAACAGGATTTTATGCTTCATTCATCAATCATGACGATTATGATGACGTACTCGCTATATTAGAAGCAACACTTAAAGACGTAGAACAAGCAACAGAAGTCCCAGCATGTAACGAAGTACAATGCGGATGGGCAGCAAGCCATTCATTAGAAGGCGCACGACAACTAGCAACTGAATTTTTAGCAGAACGCGATAATTGGAAAAATATCTTTAAAGAAGATTAATGAGGAAAGCCCAGGATATGACCTGGGCTTTTTTATGTTGGAATGGCGGGGCGTTGTGAACACTTTCGGGTAAACTTGTTTATAACGGGGGCTTTAGTTACAAAAATCAGTCAAAGTGTTACTACGGACTGCATTAGTTACAAAACTCGCGCGAAGTGTTACTAAGGAACGCCTTAGTTACAAAACTCGGCCGAAGTGTTACTAAGGCCCCCTTAATTACAAAACTCGGCCGAAGTGTTACTATGGGCCGCCTTAATTACAAAACTACTGAGAATTGTAATTACTGGTCTCCTTATTTGCACTTCTTACCAAATCTGCTAATAACGACCCCACTATTTGCACTTCTTACCAAACTTGCTAATAACGACTCCAGTATTTGCACCTTCAGCCAAACTTGCTAATAACGCACCCACTATTTGCACTTCTAGCCAAATCTGCTAATAACGACACCTAACACCCAACTCCCCAACATAATATTCACCTAATTCCTACATCACACTCACCCACAAATAAAAAAAGAGTTTGGGATACGATATCCCAAACTCTCTATATAAAGATTACATTTTTCTTACTAATTTAATCATCACATATTGTAGTGGTAATCTACCCCACAACGCCCATTTTGGTAATTGTTTACCGTTTAATGGGATGTTCTTTTGTGCCATATAAACATTTGCTGGAAATACAGCTACTAAGAACCATTCGATTAATTTTTTCATTAAGCTACTTGGCTTTTTGATCATTAACATGATACCAAATACGATTTCCATCACGCCTGTTATCCAAACAATTGCTTTTTTAAATGGTAAATAGTTTGGAACGATTGCTTCAAAACCTTCTGATCTCACTAAATGCATCACACCTGCAAATGAAAATCCTATTCCAAATAATCGTCTAACTATATTCATTACTTAATCCCCATCTCATTTAAATAGCTTTTACCGAATTCAGGTAACGTCACATTAAAGTTATCTGCAATTGTTGCACCAATTGAACTGAATGTATCATCACCTGATAGTTCATGATATTCTTTAATGCTTGGACTATACATTAATAATGGTACATATTCACGTGTATGATCTGTACCTGGAGCAGTTGGATCGTTACCGTGATCTGCTGTAATAATGACTAAGTCATCTTCATTTAATACTGCTTGTAAGTCTTCTAATCGGTTATCAAAGTCTTTAATAGCTTGTGCGTAACCTTCTTTATCTCTTCTATGACCATACAATGCATCAAAATCAACTAAGTTTAAGAAGCTGATTCCAGTGAAATCACTTTTTACAACATCGATTAATTGATCCATACCGTCCATGTTATCTTTCGTTCTAATAGCTTTCGTAACACCTTCACCATCGTAAATGTCATTAATTTTACCGATTGCTATGACATCGTAATCCGCATCTTTTAAAGTATTCATAACTGTTTTACCAAATGGTTTCAATGCATAGTCATGTCTGTTTGATGTTCTAGTGAAGTTACCTGGTTCGCCAACGTATGGACGAGCAATAATTCTTCCTATTAGATATTTAGGATCTTTCGTAAGCTCTCTAACTTTCTCACAAATATCATATAATTCTTCTAAAGGAATAATATCTTCATGTGCTGCAATTTGTAACACTGGATCTGCAGATGTATATACAATTAAATCTCCAGTTTCCATTTGATGCTCACCATATTCATCGATAATTGCAGTACCTGATGCTGGTTTATTTGCAACAACTTTTCTACCAGTGATTGATTCAATTTCTTTCACCAATTCTTCTGGAAAACCTTCTGGATAGACTTTAAAAGGTTTATCAATATTTAGACCCATGATTTCCCAATGTCCTGTCATTGTATCTTTACCAACTGAAGCTTCACTTAATTTAGTATAGAATGCTTCTGGATTTGATACTTTTTGAACTACTGGTAAGTCTGCAATATTACCTAAGCCTAACTTTTCTAAGTTTGGTAATGTTTCATTAAAACCTTCAAGTGTATGTTTTAATGTATGAGAACCTTCATCACCGAATGCTTTAGCATCTGGTGCTTCACCAATACCTACTGAATCCATTACGATTAAATGAATACGTTTAAATCGGTTTGTCATTTGACACACTCCTAATCTGTAATCACTTTATGAATTAATGTTGGTTTAACTTGTTCGTCAGAAATTGTGATGTTTTCTAAAATTTTAGCTTCTACATCTTTAACATCTTCTTGATTTGCGTAAATCGTTACTAACGATTCACCCGCTTCAACTTTATCGCCAACTTTTTTATTTAATACTAAACCAACTGCCAAGTCAATTATATCATCCTTTGTTGCTCTACCTGCACCTAAAAGCATTGAAGCAACACCAATTTCATCTGCAACGATGTGTGATACATAACCTGAAGTTTCAGCTTTAACTTCGAAAGTATATTGAGCTTGTGGTAATTTTGTAACGTCATCTACTACAGAACCGTCTCCACCTTGATTTTCAAGGAATACTTTGAATTTTTCTAATGCTTTACCATTTTGAATCACTTCTAAAAGTTTTTCTCTCGCTTCATCTAAAGTTTCAGCTTTCTTAGCTAATACAACCATTTGAGAACCTAAAGTTAATACAAGTTCAGTTAAATCTTCTGGACCCTCATCTTTTAATGTTTCAATCGCTTCTTTCACTTCTAAACCGTTACCAATTGCTCTGCCTAAAGGTTGGCTCATATCAGAAATGATTGCCATTGTATTTCTACCTACATTATTCCCGATTTTTACCATTGCATGCGCAAGTAACTCAGAATCTTCAATCGTCTTCATAAATGCACCTGCACCAGTCTTAACATCTAAGACAATCGCATCTGCACCTGCTGCAATTTTCTTACTCATAATTGAAGATGCAATTAATGGAATTGAATTGACTGTACCTGTAACATCTCGTAAGCCATAAAGCTTTTTATCTGCAGGTGTTAAGTTACCTGTTTGACCGATTACGGCTACTTTATCTTTATTCACTAAATCGATAAATTCTTGTTCACTGATTTCAACATGGAACCCTTCAACCGCTTCAAGTTTATCGATTGTACCACCTGTATGACCTAAACCACGTCCGCTCATTTTTGCGACTGGTACGTCTAATGCTGCTACTAAAGGTGCAAGTACAAGTGTTGTTGTATCACCTACACCACCTGTAGAGTGCTTATCAACTTTAATGCCTTCAATTTCAGATAAATCAATTTGATCGCCTGATTCAACCATAGCCATCGTTAAGTTCGCACGTTCTTCATCTGTCATATCTTGAAAATATATAGCCATTGCTAAACTAGACGCTTGGTAATCCGGAATATCGCCTGCAGTATATCCTTTAACAAAAAATTCAATTTCTTCTTTCGTTAATTCTTTCCCGTCACGTTTCTTTGCAATTACATCAACCATTCTCATCGTTAATACCCTCCATTTTTTGTATGAATACGCTTACCTTAATTTGAAAAATTAAAGGTACTATTTCAAGTACCATTAATTTTTAGTAATCTGAATCTGACGCTTCACCTTTTAAAATTTTAACGCCTGCTGAAGCACCAATACGTGTTGCACCATTATCTATCATTGTTTTAACATCTTCGTATGAACGGATACCGCCAGAAGCTTTTACGCCTAAATCAGGACCAACTGTTTCACGCATTAATTTAATATCTTCTGCAGTTGCACCACCAGTTGAAAATCCTGTTGAAGTTTTAACAAAATCAGCACCTGCTGCAACAGCAAGTTCACATGCTCTCACTTTTTCAGCATCTGTTAATAATGAAGTTTCAATGATAACTTTAGTTGTTACACCGTTAGCTGCTGAAACAACACTTTCGATATCTTTTTTAACATCTTCATCTCTACCGTCTTTTAATGCGCCAATGTTGATAACCATATCTACTTCTTGAGCACCTTTTTTAATTGCATCTTCTGTTTCAAATGCTTTAACTTCACTTGTGTTTGCTCCAAGAGGGAATCCGATTACTGTACATACAAGTACATCTGACCCTTCTAAAGCTTTCTTGGCATGTGCAACGTGTGTAGGATTGACACATACTGATTTGAATCCATATTCTTTCGCTTCACTTAATAAAGCATCAATTTGTTCCAAAGTCGTATCTGGTTTTAGTGCTGTGTGATCGATATATTTAGCTAATGACATGTTGAATCCTCCTAATATTTTTTGATTAAGTCTATTATATAACGTTATTGAACATTTGTAAAACGATAACTGAAATATTGTTCACTAATCTAATAACGCCTGTGCAGTGTATTGATCTGTAATTAAAATATTACTCAATTTACCTTCAAGTGCACCTCTAATTGAAGCGACTTTATGCTCACCTCCAGCAACTAATACTGAATGTTCTATACCTTTCAATGCATCAAGTTCAATACCTATTGTTCGATTATTAATAGCTTCGTCTGCTACTTCACCTTTGCTATTATAAAATCTTGAACAAATATCTCCGACTGCTGATTTTTTAAGTCTGTCTTTTTCTTCTTCACTCAAAAATCCTAGTTTAAATAATAGGGCAGAATCTCTTACAGTTCCTACAGTAAAAATCGCAACATCAACTTGTCTACCTTGATCGAGTATTGATTTAATATGTCGGTCTTTTTCAACCATATCTTTTACTTCTTTTACATCAAAAATAACGGGTAACGGTAAATCTCTCGGTGTCGCATTATAAGCTTGAGCAAATCTTTCTAGAATTTGATGACTTCTTGTATCAACATCTGAAAAACTAATACCGCCCTTCAACTGGATAATACCAATATCATTAAAATGACTTTGTTCTAGATATTGAGAAACTTGATACATCGTTTTACCCCAACTTATACCAATATTATCCCCGTTTTTCACAATTTTATTTAAATATTCAGCAGTCTTTTTACCAATTGCCGTTTGAATATTTGAATAATCGTTATAAGATGCATGTTCAACAACACAATCTTTTAAATTGTATTTCGCTTTTAAAAGTGAAGCTAAACTTTCTGCATCTTGATAAGGGTCATCAATTTTAATCGTAACAAAGCCTTGATTTTTAGCATGATTCAATAATCTTGATATCGTTGGTCTTGAAATATTTAACTTTTTCGCAATCGCTTCTTGGCTCAAACCTTCTTGATAATATAGCTTTGCAATCTTGATACTATCCTTGTTCTTTTGTAAATTCATCCCTATTCACCACTTTCTTTCACTCTTATCGTACAAAAATTCGCAAAAAATTTAAACAAATGTTATCTTTAAGATGAAAAAACTTTTATTTTATTTAAAGGAGAAGATAGTTATGACTCAAGGGACACCACATATTCAACCAAATGGTGTAAAAATCGCAAAAACAGTACTAATGCCGGGGGATCCATTACGTGCTAAATTTATCGCTGAAAACTTTTTAGAAAATGTAGAACAATTCAACGATGTAAGAAATATGTTAGGTTACACAGGAACTTATAAAGGTAAAGAAGTATCTGTTATGGGTTCAGGTATGGGTATTGCTTCAATCGGTATTTATTCTTATGAACTTTATAATTTCTTTGACGTAGACACAATTATTCGTATCGGATCATGTGGTGCTATGCAAGAAGATATCAACTTATACGATATTATTATCGCTCAAGGTGCATCTACAAACTCTCGTTATGTTGATCAATTCAACGTACCAGGTTACTTCGCACCAATCGCAGACTTCGGTTTAGTAGCAAGCGCTAAAAACAAAGCAGACGAAATCGGCGCAACATCACACGTAGGTAATATCTTCTCAAGTGATATTTTCTATAATGCAGACTCAGAAGTAACAAGCAAATGGGCAAGATTAGGTATCTTAGGCGTTGAAATGGAATCAGCAGGATTATATATAAATGCCGCAGCAGCTGGTAAAAAAGCGTTAGGTATCTTCACAGTAAGTGACCACTTATTAAGAGATGAAGCAACAACAGCAGAAGAAAGACAAAATTCATTTACACAAATGATGGAAATTGCATTAGAAATCGCAGAATAATTATAAAAAAGAGCTGAGACGATTATGACCGTCTTAGCTCTTTTCATTTGTGATAGTGAAGGAGTAATATTGGTTGCGTTAGGTTCCAGGATTTAGATAATTAGAGGTCGCTAACTTCCATTATTCTGAATTCTGGTAATTAGGCGGGCCACTCTTACGGACATTTCTCGGAATTCTGTCCCTAACACCTACACCGATTATCTCTCTTCATCTCAACTTCCTCATTATTCTATACCGCACGCTTCTGCTACGACTTCTACGATATGTTTGACTTGTATTTTGTCTTCTAATCCTTCATTTTTAACACCTAACAACATTTGCAAGTGACATCCTGGATTTGATGTGATGATTAATTGTGGCTCTATTTCTTTTACGTGACTCATTTTTCGATTTAAGATTTCCATCGATGCATCATAATTCACGATATTATATATACCTGCTGAACCGCAACAGATGTCTTTTTCGGGTAATACTTTATATGTTAGTCCTTTTATTTGGTTGATTACTTTTTCAGGTTCATTGAATACATGTTGTACGTTTTGCAAATGGCATGATGGCTGATAAGTGGCTTGAATATTAATCGGGTGTTCTAAGTTTAAGTCAATGTCTTCTAATATAACGGATATGTCTCTCACTTTATCAACAAACTGTTCAGCTCTAGCTTTCCACTCCGCTTCATTTCTCAATAAATGATCATATTCTATTAACGAAGCGCCACAACCGCCAATAGCATTGACATAATAATCTACATCGTATTTTTCTAGCGCTTCAATATTGAGTTTGGCTAATTTTCTTGCTTTATCCATTTCTCCAGCATGATGTTGAAGTGCGCCACAACAAGTTTGTTGTTTAATTTCTATAACTTGAATATTATGCGCTTCTAAAATTTTTATCGCAAGATCGTTTATATGTGAGAAAAATGAATTCATCATGCAACCTCTGAAAAAGCCAATTGTTGTTTTTTTCGTTCTAAAAGGTGTTTGGTAAGGTCGTTTATCTTTTTGAACTGGTGGCAAAATCATCGCCATATTACCTAATCTTTCTGGTAGTAATTTCAATGCATTTGTCTTATTTAAAATCCCTGAAACAAAAGACGTATGATAGAGCTTCAAGCCTTTATACATCGCATCTATCATATATTGACGTTCTAAAAATACAGACATAATTTGCGTGTCTAATTTTTTATTTCGCTTTTCTCTTAATACTTCGACTGCCGATTCATAAATGTCGCCGTATTGAACATTCGTTGGACAAACTGTTTCACATTGTCTACAGCCTAAACATAAATCAATTGCTTCTTCTAAATCTTTAAGTTCAGCTTTACCTTCAACTGCATATTTAACAAGATTGATTCTACCTCGTGGAGAATGTTTTTCTTCTTTCATCGTTAAATATGTAGGGCAAGATGGTAAACAAAAGCCACATTGAACACAATCAAAAGTCGCATCATATGCTAATTTTGCAATTAGATTATTCGTCATGGACTAACACAAACCTTTCATGCTCGTCTGGAAAGATTTTACCTGGATTCAGACGATTATTAGGGTCCAATGCCTGTTTTACATCTTTCATAAATTTCATGCCTGCTTCATCAAATTCGTTATACATAAATGGCTTTTTAAACAATCCAATACCATGTTCACCGCTTAATGTACCACCTAATTTCAGTGAAGCTTTAAAAATTTCAGCAACTGCTTCTTCAGCTCGTTTCATTTCTTCTGGCTTACGTTTATCCGTAATAATATTAGGATGTAAATTGCCATCTCCAGCATGCCCAAACACAACTAAATTTAATTGATAAGTTTGTCGAATTCTTTCAATTTCTTCAAAGAAAGCTGGAATTTGACTGACCGGCACACTTGTATCTTCACTTATCTTTGTTGGTCCAAATTTCACGATAGCTGGTGACACAAGTTTACGCACTTCCCAAAGTTCGGATGCCTGTTTTTCATCTTCAGCAATAATGACTTTACAACCAGGTAACGCAGCACATGTTTCTTCGATGATTTTCATTTCTGCTTCAAGTGCTAAAGGATGACCATCTAATTCGACTAACAATACCGACTCAGCATCGGCTGTCACATTCTCAATTGGATGTGTCGACAACACAGCATCAACACAATATTTATCCATGATTTCGATTTTAGAAGGTAATATACCCGATCTTAAAATTTTGGATACCGCTTCACCTGATGTAATAAAATCATCAAACTGCAACATTGCTGTCTTTGTATCAATCGGCTTAGGAATCAATTGTAAAGTAGCTTTTGTAATAATACCGAGCGTACCTTCTGACCCTACGATTAATTTTGTCATATCATAACCTGTTACATTTTTTACTGTACGTCCACCACAGTGAATAATATCTCCATTAGCCGTTACGACTTCTAATCCAACAACATAGTCTTTCGTGACACCATACTTTAAACATCTTGGTCCACCTGCATTTTCAGCTAAGTTACCCCCAATTGTTGAAACACGAGAACTGGATGGATCAGGTGGATACATCAGTCCATATGATTCAGCAACTTTATGAATTTTCTCAGTGATAACGCCTGGTGAAACTTCCATCATTAAATCATTTTCGTAAACTGTTATTTCATTGTCCCATCTTGAAAAATCCAACACAATACCACCATGAACAGCAAGAGGTCCTCCACTTAAACTTGTGCCACTACCTCTTGGATAAATTGGTACGTCATATTGATTACTTAACTTTACAATATGCACCACTTCTTCAGTAGACATTGGCTGACAAATAATATCAGGCATGTATTCTCCGAAAGAAGCATCAAAACTATAACTTGAAAGATCCGCTACTTCTTTAGAAACGCGCCCATTATCTAAATGTTTCTTTAAAGCATGATAGAGTTCTTCCATGTTATCCCCCCCCTCAATATGAAATTATATTCATGATAGCACTGTTTACTTTAATTTTCATTCCAAGTGAATACGTTTACATTTATGATTTAAAAAAATACCTAATCCAATATGTTCATGGATTAGGTATTTTTAATTCAATATTATTTTAAGAATGATTTTAACATCCAGTTGTGTTTTTCAAGACTTGTTACCATTGCTAATAACATGTCACCAGTCATATCGTCGTTAACTTTTTCTGCTAATTGAATACCTTCTTCTAATTGAGCAATTACAGTTGTGAAGTCTTTAGATAATTGTTCAACCATTTGGTTTGCAGTTAAGTTTTTCTCAGCTTCTTCAATAACTGACCATTCTAATGCTTCTCTTAAAGTAGCGATTGGGTTACCTTCAATTGCTAAAATACGTTCAGCTAAATCGTCAACATACACACTTGCTTCATTGTAAAGTTCTTCAAATTTTTCATGAAGTGAGAAGAAATTTGGTCCTTTAACATACCAGTGATAGTTGTGTAATTTAGTATATAATACTGTCCACTCTGCTACTTGTTTATTTAATGCTTCGATTACTTCTTTATTATTTGCCATTTATTTTACACTCCTCTGTAGTTATCTTTTCTTGATTATATTAATTATTATATTATAATAATTCTAATCTGTCAACAATAATTAGCAACTTATTTATAATAATTATAAATAAGAGTTTAAATCTACATAAAAAAAGAAGGTAAAGCCTACATAAAAAAAGAAGGTAAAGCCTACATTAGACTTATACCTTCTTTATCGTTTTATAAACATTTATTCTGCTTTCTCAAGCTTAAGTGGAATCTTAATTTCTTTCTCAAGTTTCTTACCGTCCATCAATTTAATGATAGAGTCTACTGAAGCTTTACCCATCTTATCAGGTTGTTGCGCGACAGTTGCATCTAGTTTGCCACTTTTAATTGCTTTCATTGCATCTTCATTACCATCAAATCCAACTACGATTACATCTTTATCACCAATTGCTTCGATAGCACCGAGTGCCATTTCATCATTGTGTGAGAATATCGCTTCTACTTCTGGATGTGCTTGTAAGATATTTTGTGTCACGTTTAATCCTTCTGCTCGATCAAACTTAGCACTTTGTTTAGCAATGACATCAAGTGATTTGTCGGCAACTTTATGGAAGCCTTCTCCTCTTTCTCTTGTTGCACTTGCACCTGGAACACCTTCTAATTCAGCAACTTTAGCATTTTTACTTAATTTATCTAAAATAAATTGTCCGCCCATTTTACCGCCTTCAACGTTATCTGAAGCGATAAATGTTGCAACATCACCTTTATCAACTGATCTATCTAATGTAATAACAGGTATACCTTCATTATTTGCTGACTGAACGGCACTAGAAATTGCACTAGAATCAGTAGGATTGACAACTAAATAATCAACTTGTTGTTGAACTAAATCTTCTATATCATTTGTTTGTTTAGCTGAATCATCTCTTGCATCAACTACCTTTACTTTCATACCTTGTTTTTCAGCTTCTTTTTCAATACCTTCTTTAATTGAAACGAAGAATGGGTTATTTAATGTTGAAACACTGACACCAATCGTTATATCAGATTTTTTCTTATTTGTTTTACCTTCATTATCTTTTTTCAATGGCGATTCAAGTGAACATGCTGCTAAAAATAACACAGTTGTCATTAAAAGTATTAATAATTTCTTCATTTGTTTTCCCCTCAATCTAATTGATTATTTTTTTCTATCTATTAATACAGCAATTAAAATAACAATACCTTTTACGACTTGTTGGTAGAATGATGATACTCCTAATAAATTCAGACCATTATTAAGTACACCAATAATAAGTACACCAATAAACGTTCCAACAATTCTACCTTTACCGCCTGTTAAAGAAGTTCCGCCTAATACAACTGCAGCGATAGCATCTAACTCATATGATGTACCGGCTGTAGGTTGAGCTGAGTTTAAACGTGATGTTAAAATTGCACCTGCTAATGCAGACATTAAACCAGAAATACCATAAATTAAAATCTTTACTCTGTTTACTTTAATACCAGAAATTTTTGAAGCGACTTCATTACCACCGATAGCATATGTATGTCTACCAAATGTTGTTTTTTGCAAAATAATCGCCAATATAATAAATACAATAATCATTGTGACTGCTGGTACTGGAATGCCGAAGAAATAACCTTTACCAAATAGTTGGAACATATAACTATCACCTAAATTAGTAATAGGGTTACCATCTGTTACAACGAGTGTTAAACCTCTAAATATTGTCATCGTTGCAAGTGTTGCGATGAATGGTGCCATACTCCCGAATGTTACTAATACACCGTTAAATACACCTAATAAGAAGCCACCAAGTACTCCGACAATCAATGCAACAATTGGATCTAAACCACTTGTAATTAAGATTGCAGTAAATGCACTTGATAATGCGAGTATCGAACCGACTGATAAGTCTATGCCGCCAGTTAAAATAACAAATGTCATACCAAAAGCAATTAACCCGTTAATTGAAACTTGTCTTAATAAGTTTAATAAATTCGATAAATCTAGAAATGCTGAGTTCATAATACTAATCACAACGATTAATAATATAAGTCCTATAAATGGAATAATTTTTTCGACTAATGAAGTCTTAGCTGTTAGTTGTTGCATGTAATTCCCCTCCTGTAGCTAATGTCATAATATTTTCTTCTGTTATATTTTCGCCTTCAACTTCACCTTTAATATTGCCTTCTTGAACAACAATAACGCGATCACTCATGCCGATAACTTCAGGTAACTCTGAAGAAATCATAATAATCGATACACCACGTTCAGTTAGCTCATTCATCAATTGATAAATTTCTCGCTTAGCACCAACGTCTATCCCTCTTGTCGGTTCATCTAAGATCAAGATTTGAGCACCTGTACCAATCCATTTTGCCAATACTACTTTTTGTTGGTTACCACCTGAAAGTGAGGATACTAGTGCTTTTCGTGGTGTCTTAATATTGAGCCTTTTGCTCATTTGATCTGCAAACACATGCGTCGCTTGCTCTTTAATAAACCCTTTATTCGAAAAGCTTTCAAGAGATGGTAGAACCATATTATGTTCGATTGAGAAATCGAGAATGAGTCCTTCATCTTTTCTATTTTCAGTAATTAAGCCTAAACCATGTTTCATTGCATCTTCCGGTGACTTAATCAATACGGATTCACCTTTAATGTCTATATCTTTATGACCTTTATCAATTCCGAACAGACTTCTCATAATCTCAGTTCTACCTGCACCCATTAAACCACTAAATCCTAATATCTCACCTTTTCTTAATGAGAATGAAATATCTTTGATGCCTTGTTCATCATTATTAAGTGATTTAACATGCATCAATGTTTCACCTGGTTCAACGGTTCTTTCTGGGAATTGCTCTGTTAAGTCTCTACCTACCATTGATTTAACAATTTCATCATAATTGGTTTCGCTTGTAGGTTTGTATAATACAGTTTTACCATCTCTCATAACGGTAATTTCATCAGAAACCTCAAATATCTCAGCCATTCTATGTGAAATATAAACGAATGAAACGCCTTGATTTTGAAGATTTTTAATAAGTTTAAATAACTGTGTGATTTCTTTATCTGTAAGTGCTGCAGTTGGTTCATCCATGATGATAATTTTTGCATTGGTCATTAAAGCTTTAGCAATTTCTATCATTTGTTGTTCACCGATTGAACATTTTCCTGCAACTTTCTTCAATGAAATACTAAAGTTTAATTTTTCAAAGACTTTTAATGCTTCTTGCTTCATTTTCTTCTCATTTAATATGCCAAATTTATTGCGCATTTCTTTCCCGATAAACAAATTTTCAAGCACTGTTAACTCTGGCCAAATATTAAGCTCTTGATGTATAAACGTAATACCTGCTTCTTCTGACATTTGAGCATCTTTAAAGACAACTTCTTGATTGTGATAATTAATTTGACCTGCATCCTTTTCATGAATACCAACAAGAATCTTCATTAAAGTTGATTTCCCTGCACCATTTTCTCCCATAAGCGCATGAACTGAAGCTTCTTTTAATTTAAAATCTACGCCAGTTAACACTTTATTTTGGCCAAACGCTTTATGTACACCAGACATTTCTAGCATGAAATCCCTCCTTAAAATAAAACATCACTTTCTAATATGACGTTTGCATATGGTGTTGCTTCCCCTGTTCTTATAATTGCGACAGTATCTTGTGTTAATTTTTTTAATTCTTCGTGTGATACAAATTCTCTTTCAACATCTGTTTCTTGAATCTTTTCATAAAGTGCTGAATTATCCGTCTTCATTTCTTCTGCAAAAATCATTTTCTGTACAGACATATGTTCTAACAAAATGTCGTAAACGCTTTCAAAACTTGGTACACCAAAAGTCAGTGCTAAATCAATTTTTCGCACGCCTTTTGGTACTGGTAATCCACAATCTGCTATCACAATACGATCTGTATGACCAAGATCACTTAATACTTTAGAAATTTCACTGTTTAATATCCCTGTCTTATACATGCCATTCTCCTTCAATATCTTGTAATGTTGGCATTCCGCCTTGTGCACCTAATCCAGTTACTGAGTGACTTGCTGCTATATTAGCAAATGCTAATGCTTGATCTAAGCTGTATTCTTTTTGAAGCGCTACTGCAAATGCACCATTAAATGTATCGCCAGCACCTGTCGTATCTTTCACTTCACGTTTATAACCTGGTACTTGAACTTTTTCTTTACCATTATGATAAGCTGCACCTTTATCACCTAAAGTTACAATCAATTTCATTGGATATGCTGCTAACGCTTCATCTAATTCACCTTTAAACATCTCATCACTTTCTGTTTCGTTAGGTGTTAAGTAATCAACTTTTTCAATAACAGTGTTGCTTACTTCTCTATATGGTGCAGGATTCAGAATTGAAATCAAACCGTGTTCTGAACAATATTCAACAGCAAATTCAACTGTTTCACTTGGAATTTCTTGTTGTAATAAAACGATATCGCCTTCTGACAATGCTTCTAAATGTTTTTTAACATAGTCTGGCGTCACTTCATTGTTAGCTGAAGGTACGACAATAATACTATTATCTTGTTCAGATAATGTTATATGTGCTGTTCCAGATGGCATTTGTGTAACGGGTTCCACACCATCCACAATAACGTGATTATTTTGAAGATTTTCATATATTTCTTTACCAAAATCATCATCGCCAACTCTACCAATCATATGTACGTTATCGCCTAATCTTGCAGCTGCGACTGCTTGGTTTGCACCTTTCCCACCAGGTGTTGTAAAGAAATCGTCCCCAAGAATTGTTTCTCCTTTACCTGGTCTTTTAGACGCTGATACAACTAAATCTATAGACATACTTCCGATAACTGTAATTTTCTTCATATTAATCTCTCCTTGTTGATTGTCTTTCCACTAAAGTTACATCTAATATTTGATGATGTTCTCTTTGTTTACCTTCCAACTGTTTAATCAATTGTTGACATGCTTTTTGACCAATTAAATAAGCAGGTTGATGAATCGTTGTTAAACTTGGTGAATATGTACGTGATAACGGTATATCATCATAACCAACCACTTGTATATCGTCTGGTACTGTGTATTGATGATTATAAAGAATACTCATGACGTTAAATGCGCCAACATCATTACTACAAATAATGCTATCAATGTCGTGTTCTTTAATTAAGTTAAGCAAATCATCTTCTGATAAAGATAATTCATTAGCTGAAACATAGTTGATACCCACTTCATCTAACATTAACTTCGCACCATTGAATCGCTCTCTAAATGATTTGTAATTTAAATCTTGTTCCAAAATAAGAACAGATTGCGCTTTACCGTTAATCACTGCCTGAGCTTGAAGTTGTCCACCTTTGTAATGATTTGTTTCAACAAATTCATGATCTTCGTACACACGGTCTAATAGAACAAAAGGCATATTATAAGATTTAAATGAATCAAAAGTTTCCTTACTCGATAATTGTGAAGCAATAATACCACTACAATTATGTACGTTAAATGTATTTAAATAAGCAAGCTCTTTCTCATCATTGCCATCACCATTTCCAATAATGATATGATAGCCCATCGCCATCGCTTCATCTTCAACACCTCTAGCAACTACTGTAAAAAAAGGGTTACTCATATCTGGTAATAATAGTCCTATCATTCTAGATTGTCGTTTATATAAAGTTCTTGCTGTTTCATTAGGTCGATAATTTAATTCTTGAATTGCTTTATCAATTTTATCTTGTGTTTCCTTCTTAACATAACCACTTTTATTAAGCGCTCTAGATACAGTAGCAACAGATACTCCTGCATGTTGCGCAACTTGTTTAATTGTTGCCATACTTCAACTTCCTTTTATGTAACCGTTTACACAAAAGGATATCACGCAATCTTTATTTATGCAATATTAATTTAAAAAATATTTTCTTTCTTCAGGTGTCGGTAATCGACAAGCATTTTTCAAAATCACTTTATGTCTGATTTTGGCAAATGCATCATAGCCAACATCTCGTACAAATTTCGGTATCCATTTCAAAGCCAATCCTAAAAATTGATAGCCTTTTATTTGACCTAATAACTGAATTATCGCCTTTGATTTAATCCATACTTTGTCGCCATCTAAAACAATAATGCTATCTATATTTTGCAAATCAGGTCGCGCTTCAAATAAATGATCACCATATGAAGATTCTAGTTGAGCAAATTGAAAACGAGTCGAAATCTTATGATGAATTAACCACATCACAGCACGATTACAATATCCACAATCCCCATCATAATAAACAATAGCGATAACAATCACTCCAATTATCATTTTCTTAAACGTAACACGACAGTATGATAATTAAAAGTTTTAGAGACACAATTACGAATAATGTCCCTAACAAAAAGTGCTAGGACTCTTCTATCCTAGCACTTCTTCAATTCTATAATTAAGCAGCTTGTTTTTTAAATTCTTTATATTCTTCTTCATTAATTTTGATAATTTTAAATCCTACATATCCAAAGATGACGGATATGATTGGTACTGTATAGTTGAAGATTGCATAAATGCTATAATCTAATACGTTCACATTCAATGTTTGAGCGATAAATACCCCACATGTATTCCACAAGAAGAATACGGATGTTACAGTACCACCGTCTTCAAGTGCACGTGATAAGTTTTTCGGATGTAATCTTCTTTCTAAAAATGTATTAATGTACATTCTTGAAGGTATTACAATCGATATGTATTGTTCTGAACATGAAGCGTTTGTACCTATACATGAAATAATAACAGATGCTATTAAACCACCAGTACCTTTTGCAATTTTTAAGATTTTTGAAATGATTGATTTTAGCATGCCTGAATATTCTAGAATGCCTCCAAATGTCATCGCAACGATAGTCATTGAAATTGTATAGAACATGGATTCTAATCCACCTCTGTTGAACAATTCTTTGACTAAATCATTTTTAGACTCTAATACAAATCCAGTTTGTAATGTCTTCACACTGTCATGAAGACTTCCACCTTGAATAAATATTTGTGATAAGAATCCTAAAACAATACCGACAACTAATGCTGGTATTGCTGGCACTTTAAATGCAACTAATATAATAACTATTACAGGTACGAGCAACAGCCACGGCGAAATTGTAAATTTGTCTAGCATTTCATTATTGATGGCATCAATTTTTGCTTGGTCCATATTACCAGCTGAAAATTGTTGTCCTAAAATAAAAAATACAATTAATGAAATGATAACGGCAGGTACTGTTGTATAGAACATGTGTTTAATATGATCAAATAAATCTGTACCTGTTAGACCTGCTGCTAAGTTTGTCGTATCTGATAATGGGCTCATCTTATCACCAAAGTATGATCCAGATATAATAGCACCTGCTATCATGCCTGCTGGTATATCCATACTTAATCCAATTCCCATACCAGCTACACCAACTGTAGCCATTGTTGACCAACTACTACCAATAGCTAATGATACGATTGCACAAATAACTGCGATGGTTACTAAAAATAATGATGGCGTTATTAATTTCAAGCCATAGTAAATCATTGTGGCTACTACGCCTCCACCTATCCAAGCACCAATGATCAGTCCAACTAAAATGATAATGACGATTGCTGGTAAGGCTAGTCTAATACCTTTATACATCATTTCTTCGATGTCTTGCCAGCTATACCCATGATAGTAAGCTACAATTGCTGCAATTGCTGTTCCTATCATTAACGGTATGTGCGGAGCTTGCTCTAAAACGACTACTGTAAATAACATACTGATAATCATAAATAAAAATGGCACAACGGCCCAAAAGAAACTAATCTCTTTCTTAGATGTACTATTATTCTCCATAGATAACCCCCTAAAATAAAGCGCTTACATTTATAATTTTACTGGTTTATACTACATATTACAATCCCATAATGACAAAGCCTGGACAAATATTTATGTACCAGACTCATACTTATAACTCATATAATTATTCATTAAGCATATATATAACTTCTTGCATAATTTCATTGAATTCTTCTTTATATTCATTGTTAAAACGTAAAATAACTGCTCGTTCGTCTGATTTTAAGCGATTTTTTAAAATGTACCTTTTTTCAAATAAACGTTTAATCGCTCTCGCTGATTTATTTTGTTTGATATAGCCTTTTTTCATAGCATCTTTTAGATGCACTTCTTCCACTTCATTTAATTTCATTAAAAAGAAAAATTCATGCTTCTTTATACCATACTTTTGTTCAATAACTAAAAAGATATTATCAATTTTATTTTGCTGATCGAAAAACGCTGAACATGTTGAAATTGCTTCTGAATAAGATTGAGTCTTCATAGTATGACCTCCTGTTTTTCCGCTAATTAGATTTTCTTAAAATAATTTTAACACAAAATTAAATAACATCAATATGGAATTTAAATATATATTTGACAATTTATGTATTTTTCTAGAGGTAAATTATCAAACTGAAATGACTAACTCACAAAGTGTATAGAAGTACTATTATTTTACAAATAAAAAAAGATTATAACTGTAATCGTTATAATCTTTTTCTTGTATTCAATTAATTGTAGATATTTACTTTTTAGCTTTATCTTTTAAATAGAATTCTTTTCCTGTAAAGAATTCTGTTGTTAAACTTTTAACTTTAGGTGCTAACATCACTACTGCGATAATATTCGGAATCAATATACATGCAAGTGCGATGTCTAATAAATTCCAAAGTTGTGTACCAGCACCGAATGCACCAAGCGCGATTGAGAGTACATAAACAATCTTCATAATAAAGCCTGCTGTTAAGCCAAATAAGTATTCTGCCATTCTTGATCCATAGTATATAACTACGATGATTGTTGAGAATACGAAGAAGACCATTGAAATAGATACAATCCAACTTCCAAATGTTCCAAATGCATTATTAAAGGCGCGAGCTGTAAGTGCAGCCGATTGTTCTTTAGCATCATTATCTTTCCAAACATCAGATACTAAAACAACAAATGCTGTCGTACTACAGATAATTAATGTATCAACAACGATTTCACTAACACTCCAGAATGCTTGTCTTACAGGATGGTCTGTCTTTGCAGCAGCATGCGCAATTGGCGATGTACCAAGACCTGCTTCGTTAGAATAAATCCCGCGTGCAAATCCCCAACGTACTGTTGTGGCAAGTGCAGCACCGAAACTACCTCCTAATGCTGCATCTGGATTAAATGCTTTCTCAATAACTAACGCAATTACGCTAGGTACATGTTGAATATTCAGTATGATAATCAAGAATCCCATAATACAATATAAACCTACCATAACCGGTACGATCATTTCGGTAAATGTTGCGATACGTTGAATACCACCAAATACAACTAAAGCAGCAATAACAGCTAGCACGATTCCTGTTATACCCATATGAATATCGAATGTATCTTGAACAGTACTTGCAGCTGAATTCCCTTGTACCATAATACTTGGAATAAGTTCAAGCATTAAAGCAAATGCAAATACAAATGAAAATACTAATCCGACTTTCTTATTTTTGAAACCTTTTTTCATATAATATGTAGGTCCACCAACACATTCTCCTTTATCGTTTTTCTCACGATAATATATACCTAGTACGTTTTCGGAATATTTTAATGCCATTCCTAGAAATGCGATTACTAACATCCAAAATACTGCACCAGGTCCACCCATCATAATGGCTGTAGGTACACCGACAATGTTTGCTGCACCTACTGTTGATGATAAAGCTGACGTTAACGCTTGCCTCGGCGTAATTGTACCTTCACCTTTAGGCTCTTTATTAATACTTCCAAAAGTTTGTTTCATCATATAACCAAAATGCCTAAATTGTATTAAACCTAAATACAATGTTAAAAATAAACTTGATACTAATAAAAGTGTGACGATTGGATACCCCCATAACCAATCTGAGAATGCTACGATTTTCTCCATAAAATGACCCCTTTGTAATTTTATTTGTGAAATATAAACCAAGCATAATTCTATATTACAGAATATTCTGCAATTTATAAACCTTTAAAAAAATAAAAACGGAATAAAATCTTAAGTGTTAAGATTTTATTCCGTCTATTTTATCCTACATGTAATACTCTACAATGTTTTAAGAATTGATGTGAATATTGTTCTTTAATGTCTTCAATCGAACCGTAACATAAACCAATCATACGCCATTTAGGATTATGACGATAGAAAGAGTCCTTTTCTAAACTCCACTTCACCATCTTACCTTCATGATTATACCTTGGTAATGTCATTTCATGACCATCAAGCACATTTAAGAATAATTGAAAGATTTCTGGATCTATTCTTTCAAACTGGTCAATCACTAGCCATTCTCTTTCTGAGTTCGTAATATGTCCTGTAATGAAACCTTCTCTATAATATAAAGCGCCACTTTCATTTGGTAAATATCGACCGTATAACATTTCTTCTGAGAAATCAGGATGACCTACTGTATATATACCTTTCGCAAGTTCACGTTCAACATAATGTTTCGCTTTTTTCAAACCGTCTTCTTTATTGTCACAAAGCATTAAAATAATAGGTTTATCTTTTTTAGGTTCATTTTCCTGCTCACGTTGAACAGACATCTCATATTGATTACTGGAACTTTCTTTGTAAGTACCATTACTCATATCTAACATCGCATCATATTGTGCTTTTGTTAAATTAGCAATAGACTGTTTCGAACTGTCTTGTAAGAAATATAATTTCTTTAACGTTTGATGTCTATTTAATTCGCCAATATTCACAGGATTAATATCTTCATGATATTTAACTTCAATACATGTAGAATCTGTTCTACCAGGTTGAGGTGGCAACTTATGTATACTATCTGACACTTCCCCAGTTCCGATAATCGACTGATTAGCATTTCTACTTAAAAATATAATCTGATCTCCTATTTCTAACTGAGTATAGTACGTATAACCATTTCGCTTAATACCATTTACAGTATGTGTAAATATTGTATACGTTTGATCTGGTTCAAATTGAATTTCTTCTGTAAGTAAGAAATACCTAGGAATTTTTATAGCGCCTTGTCCTAACCCTATAATTAAATCGAATTCTTCTTTCGTAATGCGATTAAACAATTGTTCTGTCATTTGTTTAATTCTAGATTCTAATTGTTCACTTCTCTTTAAATATTCAATTGATAACATTGTTAAAGATTGCTCAAACTTAAATTGGATGCTTACTTTTTGATTACCACCCGTTTGAACTTGTAAGATTTCGCCGAATCCAAGTAAGCCGACTTGATTTTGTACTTGATAATAAATGACTTTATCTCCTGGTTTGGCTGTCTTAAATGCATGATAACCTTGCGTTGGATTAAAGCTTGCACCTGATTCAAACACTGCAGTTTGGCCTTCTAATGGTTCCGTATGACGCCACCTATTATATCCACAATTTAACCAAAAGTAGTTTCTTTCTTCAGACATATGTATACTCCTTAATATCTATAATGATCGATTTTCATAATGATGTTTACTTTGATATCTTAATTTTATTTTTATATAAAAAACTACGCTTAAAATTTACTTTCTTAACAACACATTAATATTAACATTGTATAAGACATTCACACTCATGTCTATGTTTACAATCATAAAAAAAGAGCCGAGGACACATCATAATGTCCAAGACTCTTCAATGATTAATGTATAAAATTATAACTTGAAACTTGAGAAGCTGGTACCGTTCTGTAAGTTAGTACACCTGGTGATGAACTAAAATTCATTTCTGATACTTGAATGCTTCCGTTTGAATTAATTCTTTCAACAAATGATACATGACCATAGTATCCAGCTGATGATTGAAGGATTGATCCAACTGATGGTGTGTGATTAACAACATAACCATCTTTAGCAGCTGCACTTGCCCAATTATTTGCATTCCACCAGTAAGTACTAATTGGTTTACCTATAGCTTGACGACGGTTAAATACGTGCCAAGTACATTGACCCCAGTCGTATAAGTTTTGATGATTGAATGTCGGTGATGTGTATCCACTGTTGTTATTTGAATTAGAAGTTGAACCTGAACTTGATGCTGTTCCACTTACTTTTAATTTTTGTCCCGGATAAATGATAAAGTTTGATAAACCATTTAATGACATAATTTTTTGGTATGTCGTTCCATATCTAGCTGCAATCGCTGATAGTGAATCTCCTGACTTAACTGTATAAGTAGAAGTGCTACCTGAAGCATTAGACGCTCCACTGTTACTAGAGCTACCCGTGTTACTACTAGAACTTGCTGTTCCATTAACTTTTAATTTTTGTCCCGGATAAATAATCGTGTTGCTTAACCCATTCAATGACATAATTTTTTGATACGTCGTACCATATTTACCAGCAATAATCCCTAATGTATCTCCCGATTTTACTGTGTAATATGTCGTTGATGAAGTTGAAGTAGATCTTGAGCTCGTGTTCGATGTACTTGATGAGTTTGAAGTACCAGGAACTTGTAATACTTGATTTGGGAAAATAAGATTTGAACTTAAATTATTTAAGCTTTTAATTTTCGCAATCGTTGTATTATGCTTATCAGCAATCACCCATAAAGAATCTCCACTTTTAACTTTATAAGTTGCTGCTTCCGCTTGATGAGAAGATACTGCAACTGCAACCGAAGCACCAACAAATGCCGCTATTGTCTTTTTCTTCAAAACAACTTACCTCCATCTTCTTACAGTTTATTTATGAATTCTTATTAATTATACACCGTAACCTTTACCGTTTATATTACAGTTTTATTTCATTTTCATTAATCCTATAATAGTATATTACTTTTAAAGATTAATTAGAAAATGAACAAATATAATAAATCGCATATTATAACTAGCGCAAGATAAATTGGAGGTGGGTAGGAAGGTAATATGTGTGAGTGTTCGTGCGACACACCCTGTTTTTGTGCCTTAGCGCACGATATCTCCAAGTTCGGGCGATATTATCCTATCATACATAAAAACAGTAGAAATTCTTTTACAGAATTTCTACTGTTGATTTATTATGCTTTATACGATCAACGATAACCCTGCTAAGCATGGCATAAGGTTGACTAATATGCCGCCTATTTTGAGTCCTGCTGATATGTCTTTGTCTTTTAATGTAGAGATTGCAAGTATTAAACCAATTAACGCAATGATAAATGGAATGACTGGCGTTGGATACTTAGGCATTCCGAAAAATAATCCTAATCCTGCAATGACTGCACATACTAATGATAAATATAGAAATTTTTTCATTTGATAGACCCCAATCTACACATAACTAATGATGACTTCTAATTCACCATTTATGTGATTATCTAAATCATCTGCTGTCATGATTAAATGATCGCCTTTTTCAACTTCAAATACATTACCATCTGTAATGATTTCTCCGCTTCCAGCTATCACGCTTACTAAGCAATAGTCTCTAGGTTTTCTAAAATTAAATGTCCCACTAATTTCCCACTTAGCAACTGTAAAGAAGTCGCTTTCGATTAATAATGTTCCTTTTTGGTCTTCATCATCAATCCTTTTAGGTGGTACATTTGGGCTTTGTGCACCGACAGTTATAACGTCGATACTCTTTTCTAAATGAAGTTCTCTTTTCTTGCCGTCTTTATCAATTCTGTCATAATCGTAAATTCTATAAGTTGTATCAGAATTTTGTTGTGTTTCTAGAATCATAATATCGCTACCTATTGCGTGAACTGTTCCACTAGGTACATAGAAGAAGTCGCCTTTTTCTACTTTTACGCGTTTAAATAAATGATCCCAATCTTCATTTTGTATAAATTCTTCTAATTGTTGTTTTGTATTTGCATATGTACCATATATAATTTCTGCATCTTCTTTAGCATCTATAATATACCAACATTCTGTCTTACCAAATTCACCGTTTTCATGTTCATGTGCATATGTATCATCAGGATGTACTTGTACTGATAGTTGATCATTTGCATCAAGAATCTTAGTTAATAATGGGAACTTTTCTTCTGTAGGATTACCGAAAAGTTCTGGGTGATTTAACCAAACTTCATCTAAAGTTTGCCCTTTATATGGTCCGTTTGCGATTTCGTTTGGCCCATTTACATGTGCAGATATCCCCCAACATTCACCGATTCGTCCTTCAGGCAGGTTATATCCCATATTTTCTAAATTTCTACCACCCCATATACGTTCTTTGAATACAGGCTTTAAAATTAATGGAGACATTCAATCATCCTTTTCTAATTGTTGTTATATATTGTATACCGCTTATTTTTATAATCGTTTTAATGTACCAATGGTGATTGTACCATAACGACACTATATTGTGGAATACTCATAACACAGATAGATTGAATTTATAACTATTAACAATTTTATAATTATTAAAATGTATAATACTATTTATTCAAATGAATATCTCCACCTGGTCCTAATGGAATGCCCAGTAAGAACCAAATAATCATGAATAACGGCCAAACGATACCTAACACAATTGAATATGGCATTAAACTTGAAATTAATGTACCTAGTTTCATATTTTTATCATATTTTTGAGCATATGAAAGTAATAATGGTAAGTATGGCATCATTGGTGTAATCGGATTTGTTATGGAATCACCGATACGATAAACCATTTGTGTAAATGCTGGATGATAACCTAATAACATAAACATTGGTATAAAGATTGGTGCCAATATTGCCCATTTAGCTGAAGCACTTCCGATTAACAGATTAATTAAACTACTTAGAATGATAAATCCAATAATCAAGATGACCCCATTTTGACCTTGTAATAATTCTGCACCTTTTACAGAAATGACAATACCTAGATTACTCCATTCTAAATATGCTAAAAGTTGAGCAGCAAAGAATACAATAACGATAAAGCTACCCATTGTGGACATGGAATCTGATAACATTTTTCCTAAATCTTTTGTATTTGAGATTTTCCCTGAAAGAATACCATATACAAAACCAGGCACGAAAAAGATAACTAAAATAATGATACCTACACCATCCATTAACGGTGCTTTATCAATTAAACTACCTGTCTTTGGATTTCTTAACCAGCCATTTTCAGGAATTGCTAAAGCAAGTAATAACGCTACAACAATAAAGAAACTAATATTCGCAAACTTCAATGCTTTACTTTCTTTTGCACTAATTTTATTATCATCACTTTGATCCTCAGAACCTTCATCAGGTTTGTATGTACCTAAACGCGGAATAACGACTTTCATACTGACATAATAAATAGATGGTAATAAGATGATTGTTGATGCTGCAATAAAATACCAGTTCATCGCAACATTTAAATTGATGTCTTTATCAATAATTTCAGCTGCTGGTTTCGTAAATGCATATACTAACGCATCACTCATACCTAACGTAACGTTCGCAGCAAATGCACCTAGTGCTGAGGCATAAGCCATCGCAAGTCCAGCAATCGGATGATAACCTAACTTTATAAAGACTAACGCTGTTAATGGTGGTAACACGACTGGTGCTGCATCTCCTGCAGCATTACCGATAATACCTACAAATATAATAATGGGAACAATAATTTTTCTAGGTGCTTTTTGAACAACTTGGATCATTAACTTATCAAAATAACCCGTCTTTTCAGCAACACCTATACCTAACATAACTGCTAGTACTAAGCCTAACGCAGGAAATTCTGAAAAATTCGTGATAGATTCACTAATAATTTTTCCAAAACCTTCTCTAGAAATTAAATTTGTAACTTCTACAGTCTTCCCAGTTGCAGGACTTTCAACTTTTATGTGAAATAATGAAATAAACCAAGACAGAAATATTAACGCTGCACATAAGAAGAAAAATAGTATACTCGGATCGGGTAATCTATTCCCTGCTCTTTCTATTAAATTTAGAAATCTATTAATGATTGAAACTTTTTCTTTTGTTTGATTCATATATTATCCTCCCATCAGTAAATTAAAAACAGTATATCAAACTGTGTTTAATTTTTGAAGGTTCTGATAATTTTACAAATGTTTTTATAACAAGTCTTTATATATATTTTTAAATCACATTTAAGTGTAAATTTGGCATCTTTTTTTAAGAATTAACATTGATAAAGTGCACCGTTGACCTTATACTAAGTATACAGATGATAAGTTGTAATAAATGTACTTCATTTTCGAATAGACATCATGCAATTTATTATTAACTGTAAGAAGTCTTTATATATGATTATGAAATGGAACGGATGGGGTTACATACCCTAAAGCGATAAGCCTCCTGAAGCTTATCGCTTTTAATTTTGCATAAAATAAAAAACTGCTATCATGTCTATGTTAGACATCAATAGCAGTTATCATCATCAAGTATTATTGTTCTGTTTTTTTAATATTACTGAGTACAACTTTTTCTACTTCTTCTAAATGAAATGCCATCTTATGTTGCGCGAGCTCTGCATTTTGAGATTTAATAGCTTCAAAAATTTCTTTATGCTCGTTATATAACTTCTCGATTGATTTACTTTTCGTATATAAATAAATCCTTCTCGTTTCTTTCATTGTATGTCTCATAATTTCAGATACATTTAACAATAATTGTTTAAGCATATCATTTTTAGCCGCTTCTACTACAGCTAAATGAAATTTCAAATCAGAAGCTTCTCCTAATTCATTGTCTTGAATGGCTTGTTTCATATCTTTTAATGCAGATTCAATAGCATGCAAGTCATCATCTGTTCTTTTTTCAGCTGCTAGTCTTGATACACCGACTTCAACAATTTTACGGACTTCTAGTAAATTTTCAATATCTTTAACGTCTCCATTGATTGCTTCGATATTAAAATAAACTTCTTCTCTTTCAACGATGAAAGTCCCTTGCCCGTGTTTAATTTCTACATAGCCCATTGCTCTTAACGCATTCAATGCTTCTCTTATCGTTGCTTGTCCTACCCCAAAACTTTCAGATAAAGCCTTTATAGATGGTAAGCGGTCTCCTATTTTCAAACGACCTTCATTAATATCTAATATGATGACATCTGCAACTTTTTCATATAATTTCTTGTTCGATATCTTCATTCTTCTTTCTCCACCTTGTTAAAATCATTAGTAGAGCAATTATATCATTTAAAATATATTTCATCTTAAAGAATTTAAATTATTGATGAAATTCTCTTTTAATACTTTCCATTGCTTCTTCTAATGTTGCACCTGTTGATAAAGATACACTTGCTAAAAATGCACCTTCTACAATGGGACCGTCTACTTTGTACAATTTATATTCGCCGTCATATAAGTCTAACGCCATTTCTAAATTCATTTCAGATGAACCGATATCATAAAATAATAATGCATCTTCAGTTAATGCATCAATTACTTCATTAACTGTATCGATACTTGTACCGATTCCACCTTCATTTGTCCCGCCTTTTGCGATTACTGTGACACTTGGAGACATTTGCTCCAATAATGCTTTTACACCTTGTGCGATATCGTTACTATGACTAATAATACCTATTGTCGCCATGTTTACACATCCTCACTTAAAGCTTTTAATACATATACCATACTTTGTGCACCAGGATCTATATGTCCAATAGAATCCTTTTTGAAATAGGCTGCTCTACCTTTAGTTGCTTCTAAATCTTTCGTATCTTCAGCGAACTGTTGCAACACATCTTCAGATAATGACTCTCCATTTGATAAATGATCTGAGGCTTTTAATAACACATCATACATTGTTTTTTCGCCACCTGATACTTTACCTCTAGCAGCAACTGCATCTTTAAAAGTATTAACATATTCTAATAAATTATCAGAAGTGATTTCGTCATAATCTAGACCTGCCATTTTAACAAAGCTAAATCCATATAGTGGACCTGATGCACCACCTACAGAACTCATTAAAGTCATGCCTGTAGATTTCAATACATCACTCACTGTATCTCCTGTAACTTTTTCGTCTACTGCTTTAAATCCGCGTAACATATTAACACCATGGTCTCCATCACCAATTGCTCTGTCTAATTGTGTTAAATTTTGTTCTTCTTGTTCAAACGTATGACTTAAAGCTTTAAGTTTGTTTAACAATGTTTCTGCGTTCATTTAAAATGCCTCCTATTTAAAATATTTACTTTCTGTCGGTGCGTTAAATGCTTCTTCAACTTCTTGTTGATAAGGCACTAATGTAATAGAAAATCCTTGCATATCTAATGCAGTCATATAATTGCCAACAAAGTATTTTTTAACATCTAATTCATTTTGTTCTGCATATTCATTAAAATAATGCGCGATGATTGCAAGTTCTGAATCTGGTGTCGCACCCATACCATTAATCATAACAATTAATGATTTATCAGAAACTTCCTTTTCAAGTTCATGCATTAAACGGTTAATGATTTTATCGATTGTTTCAATATTTTCTTGGTAAATACCACGTTCACCATGAATACCAATACCAATCTCCATTTTATTATCATCTAAATCAAATCCGTATTGACCAGTTGTTGGTACTAAACAAGGATAAATGGCCATTCCAATCGTTCTAATATTTTCAATAAATGATTCTACTTTTTCTTTAATAGCTGCTAAGTTATATCCATTATCAGATAGATAGCCGGCATACTTATGTACAAGAACTGTACCCGCTACACCTCTTCTATCTTGTTCATTTTCAATAGAAATATCATCACGTACGATAACGGATTGGCAAGAAATACCTTCCATTTCTGCCATCTCTTGCGCCATTTCAAAGTTCATAACATCTCCGGCATAGTTCTTAATGATTAATAAGACACCTTCATCAGTCGCGACATGTTTAATCGCTTCGAGAATTTTATCCGGTGTAGGAGAAGTAAAGACTTCACCACATACAGCTGCATCTAACATACCTTCAGCAACATAACCAGCATGTGCAGGTTCATGACCAGATCCACCACCAGAAACTAAAGCAACACCACTCTTTTTAACATTTTTACGAACGACAACATTGTCGCTAATAATTTCAACTGAGTTATCCATCACTTCGATTCCCTTAAGCATATCCGCTACAAAGTTTGTTTTTTCATTCATTAATTTCTTCATATAATGACCTCCCGTTGAATTCTATGTTTTCTATTCCATTATAAAACGTTTAGATAGGTAAGCGTTAACAATATGAGTTAATAAGAAATGATAATTTGGGAATGAGCTTGTATGTAGGGCTTACGGACAGAATTCCGAATAATGTCCCTAACGAGGGTGCTTACGGACAGAATTCCGAATAATGTCCCTAACATGGGTGCTTACGGACAGAATTCCGAATAATGTCCCTAACATGGGTGCTTACGGACAGAATTCCGAATAATGTCCCTAACATGGGCGCTTACGGACAGCGTTCTTATTACCACTATTCCGAATTCTGGTAGTTACATTCCCACACACAAATAAAAAATCCGAGACAACATGCTTTGTCTCGGATTCCCACTCTTATTCTTCTATTAGATATACTCTTGTTTCAAATGGTTCTAATATGTTTGTATCTTCTATCGTTGTATAGTTGTGTAATAATAACTTACTTTTTTCTAAATTGAGTGGATATGTGATACTAGCTTTCTCGCCTGTTAAGTTACTCATAATAATAACTTCTTCGTTATCTAATACGCGCTTATAGCTATAAATTTGTTTATGATCTTTATCGACTAGTTCGTATTTACCGTAATTAAACACGTCGTAATCTTTTTTCAATTGAATCAAACGCTTATAATAATTTAATACAGAATGTTCATCTTCTAACTGATCTGCTACGTTGATTGTTTTGTAATTTGGATTTACGTGGAACCATGGTTCTGTTGTTGAAAATCCTGCATACGCACGATTATCCCATTGCATCATTGTACGAGAATTATCTCTATTTACTTTACTCAAATTATTTAATAAAGATGATGCATCTTCTCCATTTTGTTCTTTCAATTTAATTTCATTTTTAACAGAAACATCATTAAAATCTTCTAATGATTCAAACGGATAGTTTGTCATCCCTATTTCTTGTCCTTGATAAATAAATGGTGTGCCCTTTTGTAAGAAATAATTTGTCGCATGACTTGTTGCACTTTCATACCAATAATGCTCATCATCTCCCCAAGTTGAAACGAGTCTTGGTTGATCATGATTTTCGATAAATAGCGCATTCCAGCCAACTCCTTCAAGTTGGTCTTGCCATTTAGACATAATATTTTTATATTGTATAACATCAAATCCGCTATCTTCAGTATTCCATAATCCTAAATGTTCGAACTGAAAAATCATATTAAATATACCATTATCAAAGCCTACCCAATCATTCGCATCATCAGGACTGACACCATTTGCTTCTCCTACTGTCATAATGTCATATTTATTGAATGTTTCATCTCTCAATTCACGTAAATGATTTAATATACCTGGTCTGTTTGTATAGCGTTCAAATGCCGCTTTATACTGTTCATCACCTGGCTCGACTGGTATATCGCCATCTTCAAATGATTTTTGAATATGTGTAATTGCATCTACGCGGAAACCATCGATACCTTTATCAAACCACCAGTTAATCATATTATATAATTCAGAGCGAACCGCTTCATTCTCCCAATTTAAATCTGGTTGTTTTTTACTGAAAATATGCAAGTAGTATTCATCTGTTTCTTCAGTTTTTTCCCAAGCCGAACCGTTGAAAATACTTCCCCAGTTATTAGGTTCTTTGCCGTCTTTTCCTTCTTGCCATATGTACCAATCTCTTTTAGGATTGTCTTTACTCGATTTAGACTCGATAAACCATGGATGTTCATCTGATGTATGATTGATGACTAAATCCAATATGAGTTTCATACCTTTATCGTGCGTCTCTTTTAAAAGTAATTCGAAGTCTTCCATCGTACCAAACTCATCCATAATATCTTGATAATCACTAATATCATAGCCATTATCATCATTCGGTGATTTAAATATTGGTGAAACCCAAATCACATCTATACCTAGATCTTTCAAATAATCTAACTTTTCTCTAATACCATTTATGTCACCAATACCATCATTGTTAGAATCATTAAAACTTCTAGGATAAACTTGATAACATACCGCTTCTTTCCACCAAATTCGTTCCTCCATCATTCAGTCACCTCTTATTTTATCGTTGATTTTCTCTCTATTATATCTGTTGGAATAATCGTATTTTTTCTTAAAATATTAGGATTCTCAATCAGTTTAATTAAAGCTATACCCGCTTCCTCACCTAAATGTTCAGGATAAATATTCACGACCGTTTGAGGTGGTGAAGCAAAAGTATTAATAAATGAATCATTAAAAGTTGCTGTCATCACTTCATCTGGCACACTTATATTAAGTTCATATAATGCACTTAATAAATTAATATTGATCATGCTATCTGATGTAATAATCGCTGTAGGGAAAGTCGCACTTTCTTTCATTTCTTTAATGATTGCTAATATTTCATCTCTGTTAGGATTTGCATGGTAAATTTCATATTGGTTGATACCATGTTTATCGCAAGCTTTCTTAAAGCCTTCTACCCTGTCTAATGCAACAGCATATGAATCTGGTTCAGCTATAAAAGCTAAATGTTTATGCCCTTTATCAATCATAAATTCAGTTATCATTTGACTTGCTTCGACATTATCATTGTCGATATGAATAATTTCTCTTTCGCCTAGTTGTTTACCTACAACAACAAACGGAAATTGATATTTTTTGAGTAGTTGTGTAACCGGATCATTTTCTTTTGAGTAAAGCATAATAAAGCCATCTATCGATTTAGATTTAATGAGATTTTCTACTTCAACTAATAAGTCAGCTTGTTCAACCGACGTTGTCATAATCGTTGAATATTCTCTTTGTTTACAAGCTATTGATATCCCCATCAGAACATCTGTAAAGAATGGGTTTTGCGTCATTTCTTTAGAAGCTGATTTTAAAATTAAACCAATCGTTTTAGATTTTTGTGTTACAAGTGTTCTCGCGGCAATATTAGGTTGATAGCCCAATTGCTTCATCACAGCTTTAACTTTCTTTGATGTCTTTTCACTTATACTTTTATGTCCACTAATTACTCTTGATACTGTTGATGGTGCAACATTTGCTTCTTTCGCAACATCTTTTATTGTAACCACGAGATCACTCCTTTATTATCCTTTTGTAGCACCTGCCGTTAAACCAGTCACTAAGTATCTTTGTAATAATAAGAATACTATTGAGATTGGAATTGCAATCATCATTGCTCCAGCAGCAAATACTGTAAAGTTGTTTCCGAATTTATCATTTATAAAATTAAATAGTCCGACTGCTAGTGTGTATTTTTCAGGACTTCTTAATAAAATTCTTGGCAGAATAAAGTCCATAAATGGTCCCATAAAATTAAATAAAGCAACAACTGCTAGAATCGGTTTAGCTAACGGTAACATAATTGTGAAAAATATTCTCATATGTCCTGCACCATCTATTTTAGCAGATTCATCTAATTCTTTAGGAATTGTATCGAAATATCCTTTTACTAAGAAAGCATTCATCGGAATGGAACCACCTATATAAATTAAAGTAAGACCGAATAATGAATCTAATAAGCCTATTGTATTTAATAAGATATAAATTGCTACCATTGCCATCAATACCGGGAACATTTGTAAAATTAAAAATGCAATTAGTCCGTATTTTCTGCCGACAAAACGATATCTTGAAAATGCATATGACGTTAAACCAACAAAGATTACTGAGAATAGCGCATTAGCCGTTGCCACGATTAATGTATTCTTATACCAAGTGAGATAATCACTCGATGGATCAGTTAGTAAATAAATATAATTTTTCAAAGATGCATCTTTCGGAATCATAGAAGAACCATAAAGATTGGAACCTGAGTTAAGTGATAACCCTAAAGTCCACAGTAATGGATAAATAATGATAATAAACATAATAATCAAAATGCCATACATGATGATCGCTCTTAATATATTTTTATTCTTCTTATTCATTAAATATCCCCCTCATCTTTAAAAGTACTTGTCTTTCTAAATTGTAAGAATGCAATAATGGCAATAAACACACCGATAATTAATGAAATCGTTGCAGCCATATTATAATTTTGCATATCAAATGTTAATCGATAAACCCATGAAATTAAGATATCTGTACTACCTGCATTCTGACCAGAAACAGGTGGACCACCTTTATTAAATAAGTAAATTAAATTAAAGTTATTAAAGTTTCCTGCGTATTGCATAATTAATAATGGTGCAGTCGCAAATAAAATATGTGGAAACGTAATATTTCTAAATTTTTGCCAACTTGATGCGCCGTCCATATCTGCCGCTTCGTACCAATCTGATGAAATACTTTGTAGAACACCAGTGAATAAAGCGAATACAAATGGGAATCCAAGCCATACTTGAATTAAAATTAAAGCAACCTTTGCCCAGAATGGATCATTTAACCATGCTGGTGCAATACCGAATAATGGTTGTAGGATATCATTATTAATCGAACCAAAATCATCATTAAAAATGGCCGCAAAGATTAATATTGTCACAAACGATGGAACTGCCCAAGGTAAGATTAATACTGTTCTAATAAGCTTTTTAAATCTAATAAGTGGATGATTAACAATAATAGCGAGTAATAACGCTAACGCGATTTGTAAAGTAGTCGCTACTAAAGTCCAAACAATCGTCCAAGTTAATACGTTAAAGAATGTTGTCTTCCAAATAGGTACTGTAACTAATGATTTAAAGTTATCAAATCCTACCCATTCTAATAAATGTCTAGGCGGTGCATTATATAAATTATAATTTGTAAAAGCTAAAAAACACATGAATAAAAGTGGAAATACGACAACAAATATTAATAAAAAGATACCTGGTGATATTAATAAATATGGGAAAGTCTTATCCCATGTCGCCGTCATTCGACCTTTACGATCTTTAATTTCAAATCCTTTATTATATTGATCTGCATTACGATAAGCATCTATGATATTCACGACATATAAAGTGATCGCAAATGCAATTAATAATAACGAAATGATACCTTGTGCTAATAGAACTCTTGAATCATCTAATTTAGGAACTGTACCTAAAGTGAATAATCCCCAGAATCCAATATTCATAAATTGATAAAATACTGAAATGAAACTAATAAAAAATACGATAAATATACTACCTTTTATATATCTTTTATTATAGAATTGGCCAATACCTGGAATAATCGATAGCATGGCTGCTAATTTTGGATTTCTCATTTTCACACCTTCTTTTATTTTTTAGATGCATTCATAATTTCTACTTGTTCATCAATACCGTTTTTCGCTTCATCAAGTGCTTCTTTAGGGTCTTTACCGTTGGACATAAATGTCGCTGCATTTCCCATCGGATCCCATACTTGACTCATCTCCGGAATATTTGGCATTGGAATAGCATTTTGAGCTTGTTCTTCATATGGCTTTAATAATTTATTTTTAGAAGAGACGTCTGTACGACCTGTAATTTCTTGCATTTCATCTGTATATTTCTGCATATTATCTTTATTTGTTAAATACAGCATTAAGTTTTTAGCCCAGTATTTCTCTTCACTATATTCGGATATAAACCAACCTCTTACCCCTAGGAATGGTTTCATTTCTTTACCATTATCAGTTGGGAATGTTGCTGTACCGAAATCATCGCCAAGTGCTTCTTTAAACTCATTCGTTTGCCAAGGACCTGTTACAAACATGCCTACTTTACCTTCTTTAAAAAGTCCTACAATTACATCTTGATTAGCTGACTTCGTAATATAACCTTTGTCATACCATGATTGTAATCTCTCTCCATTTTTCACGACAGATGGATCATTTACTGCTACATCATTTGTATTAAATCTATCTTTTTCTTCTTTAAATATGTATCCGCCTTGTGAGAATAAAAATGGATAATTAAAGTAGAAGTTCTTTGCATCAAACATAAATCCATATTGCTTTTTATCTTTGTCAGTTACATCTTTTGCGATTTTTTCAACATCATCCATCGTCTTTGGTGGTGTCTTAACGAGTTTCTTGTTATAGACAACAGCCGTTGATTCTACGATAACGGGTAATGCTAACTGTTTACCTTCATAATTTAAAGCTTGTAATGCTTCTTTGGAATAACCTTTTAATTCTTCATCTGTAAAATCAATTTCTGCCGCTAATCCTTGTAAATAAGCATCTCCTGCACGGTCATGCGGTTGAAAGAATAAGTCAGGTCCATTACCTGAAGGACCATCAAGTGACAAGTTATCTACTTGATCATCTTGAGCTGTATTTTTAAGAATGACTTTAATACCTGTCTTTTTTGTATAATCTTCTGTTACTTTCTTATAAAAAGCCATTTGTCTATCGCCATCTACCCACATCGTAAGTGACTTAGGTTTGGCTGTTTTTTCATCATCATTCAGTGCTTTATCAATATCTTCTTGCGTTCGATTAGGACCACAACTTGCAAGCAATAATGTCACGAGTAATATTGAGCAAATTTTTATTAAATGTTTCATCTAATCCCCTTCTTTCATTAATTGTTAATTCACTCAATCAATTAATTTTTTATTTTTTCTCCAGTTTCTTTATCAAAGAAGTGACATTTATTTAAATCTAATGCGAGCTCAATTTCTTCATTTGGATGAATCACTGTTCTAGCATCTAACTTGGCGCAAATTTCTTCATCGTTAAATAATCCGTGAATCATAATTTCAGAACCTAATAATTCACTAACAAGTACTTTAGTCTTGAAGGTTACATCCTTATTAGCATTGATAAATACAGGTTCATCATGAATGTCTTCTGGTCGAATACCGAATCGTATCGTCTTGCCATCATAGCCATTATGATTAAGCATGCGTGCTTTACTTTCATTTAATTTAATCACTTGTTTGCCAATCACTAACTCGTCTTTATTAACTTTTGCGTCAAAAATATTCATTGCAGGTGATCCAATGAATTGGGCAACAAATTCATTTTCTGGTGCATCATATACTTCACGTGGTGTACCTATTTGCATAATATCGCCATCTTTTAAGACAACAATACGTGTTGCCATCGTTAAAGCTTCTGTTTGGTCATGTGTGACATAAATCGTTGTAGTTTGTAATCGTTCATGCAACTTTAATATTTCTGTTCTCATTTGAACTCTTAATTTCGCGTCTAAATTAGATAAAGGCTCATCCATTAAGAATACTTTCGCATCCCTTACAATTGCTCGACCTAATGCAACCCTTTGTCTTTGACCACCTGATAAAGCTTTAGGTTTTCTTGGCAAATATTCCTTCAATCCAAGAATTTCAGCTGCGTATTGAACCCTTTTATCTATTTCTTTTTTATTCATTTTTCGTAGTTTAAGACCAAATGCCATATTGTCATATACTGTCATATGTGGGTATAAAGCATAATTTTGAAAGACCATTGCGATATCTCTATCTTTCGGTGCGACATCATTCATTCTTCGATCATCAATTAAAAAATTTCCTGATGTAATGCCTTCTAATCCTGCGATCATTCTCAAAGTTGTAGACTTTCCACACCCTGATGGACCAACGAAAACAATAAACTCTTTATCTTTTATATGTAAGTTAAAATCATGTACTACAGTATTACCTTTGTCGTAAGTCTTCTTTATATTCTCTAATTTCATTTCAGCCATAGATAAACCCTCCATAATTGTAATCGCTTTCAAAATTTAATATAGATTTATCATATGTGTAAAAAGTTAAAAAGTCAACAATTTTATGCAAACGATTGCTTTAATAATTCGCGACAATATAAACCATTTATTTTCAAAAGAAAGCCTTTACACGCAAACGATTGTATTTTTTTGAGTTGAACCTCTTGCAATTATAGTACATAGGGTGTACTATACTCTTTGTATTAAGTACAGGAGGTGTACTAATTATGGAAGAAGAATTAAAAAAAGCTTTTAACCTATTCCAAGAATCCATCATTAATATACACAGTGAAGTTGCAAAGATTTTAAATAATTCTGGGTTAGATGAAGTTGTTTCTAAAGAACAATATCAAACTTTAAAAATTATTAAAGATTTTCCTAGATGCACATACAGTTTTATTGCTGCTAAACAAGGCGTCTTTAAGACTGCTATATCAAACAGGATTAATAAATTAAAACATCTAGACCTCATTGCTATTCAGCAAGGCGAAGATAAGAGAGAGAAATCTGTTTTGCTAACAGATAAAGGTTTAGAACTTGTAAAGCGAACTGAAGATGTTATTTACGAAACATTTAATCGTAAATTGTCTTCTCACTTTTCAAACGAAGAGATTATAACGTTTGTTAAACAATTAGAGAAAGCAAATAAACTTATAACAGGAAAGGACAATGTTAATCATGTTTGATGATATAAAAAATTTATGGACACATAAGTTCTTACTCGTATCACTTATAGCAATTATGCTTATTCCACTTATTTATAGTTCAGTATTTGTAGGTTCTTTATGGGATCCATACGGAAAGACGGATTCATTAAAGATATCTGTAGTGAATAGCGATAACGGTGGAAAAATCAATGGTGAAAAGGCAGACATCGGTAAAGACGTAGTAGATAAATTAAAAGACAATGATAAATTTAAATGGGAATTTGTTTCTCAAAAAACTGCAGACAAACATTTAGAACATGGTGAATCTTATGCTGTCATTTCAATACCAGCTGAAACGACTAAAAATGCAGGTTCTATGTTAGATAAAAATCCTAAAAAAATCGACTTAAATGTCAAAACGAACCCTGGTTATAGTTACACTGGTTCACAAATCGCATCTAAAGCTATTACAGCTGTTGAAGATAATTTAAGTGAATCTGTTCGTGAGAAATACATTTCAGAATCATTTAAAGGTATGAATAAATTAACTGATGGTTATAAAGATACTTCTAAAGCCCTTGGACAAATGTCAGATGCAGAATCTCAACTCATTGACGGTAATAAACAAGTTGAATCTGGATTAGAACAACTTGCTCCAATGGCTGGCGCAGAAGGACAACAACTTTTACAAGGCAGTATGAAAGTATCTCAAGGTTTAAGTGATTTACAAGCTAATAACGATAAATTAAAAGCAAATATTGATAAAGCTATTAAACAATCAGATGATAAATACTTTGAAGACAAAAATGTTAAAGCAATCAATAATCCAGTCGTATCAAACGAAGATGATTTAACAGAAGTTAATAACTATGGTCAAAGCTTTGCACCATATATCCTATCATTAAGTTTATATGTAGGTGCAGTTGCATTCTCAGCAGTTTACCCTATCGATAAACGAATTGGTGATTCTACAGGATTCAAATGGTGGTTAAGTAAGTTTGCAATATTCATGATGCAAGCTTTAGGATCAGCATTAGCATTAGCGGTACTATGTTTATACGGATTTGAAATTGATATCGCTAATCCAGGACACTTCACTTTAACACTTATCTTATGGAGTATTGCAGCATATATGATTGTGACATTCCTAACAGTTGTATTAGGTAATATCGGTAAATTCTTAGCGATTATACTATTAATCTTACAATTAGGATCAAGTGAAGGTACATTCCCAATAGAATTATCAGGTAAGTTCTTCCAAGACTTACACCCATTCTCTCCAATGAGTTATGTTATTAAAGCACTAAGAGAGAACATCTTTAACTTCACAAGTGACGTAACTTATGGACAATCAATGCTTATAATAGGACTTATCGCAATTGTATTCGCAGCACTAACATTACTTGTATATGTAATACGTTCTAAATATCCACACTTAAGACGTATCGCAAACGAAAACGACTATTAAGATGTAGAAAAGCACAACCTCTCGTGAGGTTGTGCTTTTTTTGTAGTTTATTTTAAATAGTGACGGCACCTTAGTTACAGTTCCGTCGACTTTTGTATTTAACACACCCGTTATAAACAAGTTTTGCCAGAAGTGCTCGTTACGTCATTTCTATTAGTATTGTTAATATTCTATAACTATTTTACCAATACTTTTTCCTTCTTCTATTAAACGATGTGCTTCTGTAATTGTTTCTACACTTAATCCTTTTAGTGTCTTATTTACTGTCGTTTTAATCGTACCTCTATCTAATAAATATGTTAACTTTCTCAAATATTCATGATGTGCGATCATGTCGTCTATTTCATATTTTGGTCTAGTAAACATAAACTCAAATGAGAATGTCACACTTTTATCTTTTAATAAATTTAAATCTACTTTATCCATAAAATTAACAAGTGCCACGATTTTACCTCTTGGCTTAATCATTTCTGCCATGACATTAAAGTATGCATCGCTACTATGTGTATTAAAGATATAATCTACTTGATTAATTTTATGTGCTCTTAATTCATCTGGTAAGTGGTGTTTATGATTGAGTACGATGTCAGCACCCATTTTCTCTGACCATCTTCTTGTTTCTTTACGAGATGCTGTCGTGATTACTGTTAGCCCCAAATGTTTCGCAATTTGAGTTGCGACAGAACCTACACCGCCTGCACCATTAATAATTAGTAACTTCTTATCTTTATTATCTTCAGGGTTAGATGAAATATTTAGTCCTTCTAATAATGCTTCAAATGACGTCAAAGCTGTTAAAGGTAAAGCTGCTGATTCAACGTAAGATAAGTGTTCTGGTTTAATGCCCACAAGTCGTTCATCAACTAATTGATACTCTGCATTCGACCCTTGTTTCGTATTTGTGCCAGAATAATATACTTCATCACCTACGTGGAATAATTCTACTTCTTCTCCAACCGCTTCTACAACACCTACTGCATCATACCCTAATATTTTAAATTCTCCATCAGATGTATTTCTTGATTTCGTATCTATAGGATTTATACTCGCTGCTTTCACATTCACTAAAATATTTCTTCCTTTAGCTTCTGGAACTGGTATATCTCTTTCTTCAAATTCATTTGATACTTTCAAATCAAAACTGTTACTAAACCCAATTGCTTTCATCTAAAAGTCACCTCTTGTTTATAAATGTTTATGATAATAGTTATGTTCATCATCGATTTGCATGCCTAATTTTTGATATAAACGATTACCAGCTATATTTGATTTTTCGGTTTCTAAATATATTGTCTCATATCCATTTTCTTTCCCATAAGTAAATGCTTGGTTCATTAATTGCTCACCAATTCGCTGACCTCTCGCATCTGCTGTTAAAAATAAATCATTAATAATAAGTAGGTTTGACATTTTCATTGATGACAACATCTTGTATAGTTGTACAAATCCTATCACTTGCTCATTCGCTTCAGCTATAAATATAACAGCATCTTCACGAGAAACATTTCTATATATAAATTCATACGTCGCCTTTATATCTGATTGTTGACCAAAATGGACACGATAGTCATCAAATACAGCAACAACTTTCTCTATCTCATTGAGTTGTAATCTTCGAATATTCAATCCATCACCTCATTTATCCTTAACGGTCTCCCATTACAGTTTTAGTATCAGCTTTTGCTTTCGGACGAACGACAAGTTCCCCATTACATTCTGGACAAACATAATATAAATTTTCCGCGCATTCTCTGCAGTATGTTGTTTCTTGAACACACATAAAAGCATTACTTTTCTTATGAAATTCATATCCGCATTTTTCGCAATTTGGTTTCATCTCTAAAGCCATTTCTATCACTCCATAAAAATATGTTAGTATATACATAATTATCATATCACTTTTAAGTACATAAAATGAATTTTAAGGTGTGATTATATGGAAAAAGAATTCGTAGGTAAATGTGCCAAATGCCAAACAGATATTTATTGTAATAGTGGTTTTATAGAAGCTGTCGTGCAAGAAGACAAAACATTATTATGCTTTGACTGTTCTAATGAAAAAGAGAGAAAAGAAACATAATCGTTTCTTTTCTCTCAATATTTTTATACGCCTTGATCTAATTTATCTAACATTGATTTCATCAACTTAATTTGACCAGTATGATAATTCGTATGCAATATGCCAAATGAAATTGTTTCTGCAAAAGTATCCATATTCGCTATTGGTGCTTTTCTTGATTTGTCCATTTGTTCATCAAGTGCATTTAATATTCTTTCTAGTTGTTGATTTAATATGCCTTTTAATTCTTGGAAAGTTGGTTCTTCACCTGTAAAATCTTGTGGTGAAGTACCTGGTGAGAATGATTTACCTAACTTTTCACCGAGTATATTACCTTCTTCACTTGTACCAAAGACAAATGATTCATTTGCCACAATTACGTGACCAAGTTGCCATTTAATATTATTGTTCGCTAACTCCAGTTGAAAATCCGCTTGTTTCTCATCTATATCTTTGACAACATCAGATAACATACTATAAGAAATTCGGAACTGTGCTTCTATCATTTCAATTCCCTCCGTTTTTACTCAGTAATTGCAAAATAATTACCTTGCTTATCATGAAAATTAAATACTCTACCCTCAGGCATTTCTATAATATCATGACCAGTTAATCCTTGTTCTTTTAACGACTTATATAATTCATCAAAATTCGTAGCTTTAAACATTAAAGAAGGTGTTTCTAAACTTACTTCAGGACTGTACTTTTCAATAAAAGCTTTATCAAATAATACAAATGACGTTTCAGCATCTTCACTAGGTGCAATCTCTACAGACTTGAAACCTTCAGGCAACTCGTCTTCAGACTTCACAACAAAGTTCATTACATCTTTCCAAAATTCAACAGCCTTTTCTTGATCATCAACATATAACATGACCTGATGTAACTTTTCAATCATATATATCACCTTCATTCATTTATTACATTTAGAATACGCTATATACGATTCAAGTGCAAAAATAACAAAGCTTAATTTCACTCTGCATCCTTTTCATAAACCATGATGTCACCAGGCTGACAATCCAAGTATTCACATATTGCTTCTAGTGTACTAAATCTTACAGCTTTAGCTTTTCCAGTCTTTAAAATAGATAAATTTGCGATCGTAATATCTACCTCTTGAGCAAGTTCAGTCAAAGAAACATGCCTCTCTTTTAAAATTTCATCTAATTTAATTTTTATCATCTTGTCACCCTTAAACAGTCAAATCATGTTCTTCTTTCATTGATTCAGATTCATTATAAATGGTTAAGAAGTTTAACATCATTAAAGAGATACTCAGCAATAATACTGTTGTATAAGGAGTAGTACTTAATAATTCTTTATATGTGACGTCAACACCAATTAAACTCTTCATTGAGTTTAATGTACCATATACCATAATAATGATTGAAGAAAAGAATATTTTATTATAATTTCCTGAATTAAAGAAATCCTTTTTATTGATGTTCTTTATAAAGCTCAACACAAATATAAAGAAAGCAATTAACAACAGTGCTTGAATAATAAAACATATCATGTAGTATAATACGCCACTCTTTATATCAAATGCAGTACTCAAAGGTACTTTTCTAAAGAAAACCACAAGATTAACAACCACTAACAAAGCATGTATGATCATCGCTATTAATGTAATCAAATAACTACGTTTTTCAGTATTACTAATATTACTCATCGGAACCTCTCCCTTTTTATCGTTTTTCAATAAAAGTTTAACACCTTTTTTATTGTTTATCAATAAAAATTATCGTTTTTCGATAAAAACGAGTTATATCTTTATACTTCTCATCCACGTTGTGTTTTATTGGATTTTAACTTATACTCTCAGTAACAGTCTTTACTGTAATTTTACACTAGAGAGGGAGATTACCATGAGAAAAAATAATAATCGTATCCTTTTAACTACTGCCACTGAGGTCGTTTACCTTTAAGTGAAATGTATTAAGTTTATTGGTAAACGACACCAATAAAACTTAAGGAGCTATTATTGTGAAATTTAAAAAATTCATATCATACTACAGACCTTATAAACGAATTTTCGGTTTAACTTTAATTTGTTCATTACTTGTTACGGTTATAACGCTTGTAATACCATTGATTATTCGTTATATCACAGAGAATTTAATTCAACATTTCTCTGTAGCGCATGTTAAAGAAATTTACTTACTAGGTGCTGCTATGGTATTGCTCATATTGATTCAATTTTTGTGTCATATTTTTATAGATTATTATGGTCATGTTATGGGTGCAAAGATGGAGAAAGATATGAGCGAAGAGTTATATGAACATATTCAAAGCCAACCTCATCACTTTTTCGACCGAAATAGTACGGGTGGTTTGATGTCGAGATTAACGGGTGATCTTGAGAACTTATCAGAGTTATATCATCACGGTCCTGAAGATATCTTAATGTACATTATTCGTTTTATGGGTGCTGTCGTCATTCTCTTGTATATCAATGTAGAATTAACAATTGTGATGATGCTATTTATTCCTATTATGATTGTGGTTTATTGGTATTACATCAAAAAGCTCTCTTCTATCTATGAACAAGATAAAGCTACCAATGCTGAAATTCATGGATTTTTAGAAAATACGATATCAGGAATTAAAGTTACAAAATCATTTACGAATGAATCATTTGAAAGTAATCAGTATAAATCACTTAATAAAAAAGCAATTGAAATTAAAAAGAAAGTTCATAAATATGAAGCTCTATATAATGAGATTATAGGGTCAATTATTCAAGCAATGCCTGTCATCATCATTGTGCTCGGTGCATTACTAATTATGAAAAAAGAAATTTCTATCGGGGATTTGTTAGCATTTGTACTTTATGTAGGTAATATCGCAACACCTATTGAAGTACTTGTTAAGCTGTCTGTTCAATATAATGAAGGTATTTCAGGTTTTAACCGCTTCTTTAAATTAATGCAACTTAAACCGGATATAACATCAGAGAATACTCACCAACAACAAACACGACATTCAATCGGTGCTATTCAATTTGACCATGTTTACTTTCAATATGACCAAGAATATATTATCCATAATTTAAATTTAACAATCGAACCCGGTGCATATATTGCGATAGTTGGCCCATCAGGTTCAGGTAAATCAACCATCGCCAATCTGCTACCAAGATTTTACGATGTCACATCAGGATCCATAACGATTAATCATCAAGATATTAGAACGATGCCTCTTGAAGAACTCAGACAAAAAATAGGTATCGTTCAACAAGATGTCTATATATTCTCAAGTACGGTTTATGAGAATATTAAATATGGTAATCCTGAAGCTTCAATGGACGAAATTATTCATGCATCTAAATTAGCCAATGCACATGAATTTATTCAACAACTGCCAAATGGTTATCACACACAAATTGGTGAAAAAGGTGCTAAACTTTCTGGCGGACAAAAACAAAGACTTAGTATCGCAAGAATGTTTTTAAAAAACCCAGAAGTCGTCATCTTAGATGAAGCCACAAGTGCTTTAGATAATTTAAGTGAGAAAGTCGTTCAACAATCATTGGAACAACTGACACTCAATCGCACAACTATCGTCATCGCCCATCGATTATCAACAATTCGAAATGCAGATAACATATACGTCCTAACAAAAGAAGGCATTATAGAATCTGGTAATCACGATACACTTATAGAGAAACAAGGATTCTATTATAGAATGTATATCAACGAAGAGAACTAAATATAAGCACAATAAAAGCTGAGACAATACGTCTCAGCTTATTTCAATATATCCTTTAACGCTTCTAAATGATTAATAACATATGTCGCAAGATCGCCGTTACCAAGATTTTGATGGTCAAAGTAACATGAATCAATACCATATTCATTAGCACCAGCAATATCAGATGTTAACGTATCTCCTATCATTAAATAATGTGACACATCATCGTCTTTAATAACATTTAAACAATGATCAAAAAATTGTTTATGAGGTTTTTCAAATCCAATTTTCTCTGAAATAAAATGATCATCAAAATAATCAAAAATACCTGCGTCATTCATGCGTTTCATCTGAGTTTCATAAACACCATTAGAAGCACTATAAAGATGATAACCCGCTTCTTTCAAATAACTTAATATATCTTTCGCACCATCAACCAGCTCATGATTATCATTCAACGTCTTTCTAAAAATAGCCTCTTTAGCACGCGCATCAACATTTAAATCAAATAGCTCAAAAAACTCTTTAAAGCGAGTCGTTAACACTTCATCCTTAGAAACCTTGCCCTGCTCAAGCTCTAACCATAAACGCTTGTTAATATCCTGATACTGTTTAAAATTCAATTCATTAAACACAATACCCTCAGATTCAAAAACCGCCATAATCCCTTCCCTTTCACCAGCATTAAAATCTAATAACGTATTGTCCAAATCAAATAAAATATGTTTATACATCGAAAAAACCCCTTTTAGTCTATAAGGTTATGGAATATATTATACCATTACATAAAAAAACACTCCTCGAAGTTGTTCGAGAAGTGTTGAAACCTTGATATATTTGAAATATATTAACGTTTTGAGAATTGTGGTGAACGACGAGCACCTTTAAGACCAGGTTTCTTACGTTCTTTCATACGTGGGTCACGTGTAAGTAATCCAGCGCGTTTTAATGATCCACGGTATTCTGGATCTGCTTCTAACAATGCACGTGCAATTCCGTGACGGATAGCTTGTGCTTGTCCAGTGAAACCTCCACCTTGAACGTTTACTAAAACATCGTAGTTACCTTTTGTTTCAGTTACATCAAATGGTTGGTTTAAATCTAAAATTAATGATTCAAATGGTAAGTAGTCACGTACGTCACGTTTGTTAATTGTTACGTTACCTTCACCAGGTACTAAACGTACACGTGCTACTGAATGTTTACGACGACCTGTGCCTTTATATTCAACTTGTGCCAATGTAGTATCCTCCTCTTAATTAACCACGTAACTCGTAGTTTTCAGGTTGTTGTGCAGCATGTGGATGCTCTGCACCAGCATATACGAATAATTTTTTACCTTGTTTTTCACCAAGTTTGCTCTTAGGTAACATACCTTTGATAGATGTTTCTAATAAACGAACTGGGTTTTTCTCTTTTAATTCACCAGCAGATACTGATTTTAATCCACCTGGGTGATTTGAGTGACGGTAGTAAATTTTATCTTGTTCTTTATTACCTGATAAGTAGATTTTTTCAGCGTTAATGATGATAACGTTATCTCCTGTATCAACGTGTGGTGTGTAAGTTACTTTATGTTTACCGCGTAAGATTGATGCGATTTCTGATGATAAACGACCTAACGTTTGTCCTTCAGCATCAACAACGTACCATTTGCGATCGATGTTTGCTTCATTAGCCATAAATGTTTGACGCATTATAGTGTCCTCCTAAATTTTAAAAAAGTTCTGGGTTAAGATGTATATATTAACCTGTACCAAAGCTTCATACATACATCTTATTTCCTTAGTCTGATTCCTGCTTCTATATCTTAAAACACAATAAGATTCCGGGGCTTATCGTGGTGGTGATATAAAACAATACCGTTGTCTATAATATAATTTATTTGTCTTTTTGTCAATTGGTTTTAAACATTTTCTGAAGACTTTTTATTATATATTTTGATATCATTTCCGAACTCATTAATAAGTTCTGCTTTATCTAAGTAAATTTTTTCTAAATATAGCCCATGTGCTGGTGCTGTATGTGGTACTTTGTTTCGATCTTTTTCTTCTAGAAGCTGATGAATATCATCACCGCTTCTCTTCCCTTCACCGACGAGTATTAAATAAGCAACCATTACTCTTACCATATTGTAAAGAAAGCCTGATCCTGTGACGATAAATTCAAATCCGTCATCAGTTTTAACGACTTCACTTTGATAAATTGTACGTTCTTTATTTTGTACTTCAGTCTTTTGTGAACAGAAACTTGTAAAGTCATGTGTACCTATAAAATGTTGTGCAGCTTGATTCATCAAATCAATATCAACAGGTTTCTTTTGTTGTACTTTTGTGTCGTGTTCAAATACATGTCTTTCTGGATCGATATAAACTTTATAACGATATTTCTTACCTACACAATCATACCTACAGTGAAAGTCTTCATCAATTTGTTCTACACTTTGTACATGTATATCTTTAGGCAATGCTGAATTAAAAGCATATTCCCATTTATCAGGTTTAATATTTAATGGTGTATCAAAATGGAAATACTGCTCAATAGCATGCACGCCTTTATCGGTTCTGCTTGAAGGATGTATTCTTACAAATGTTTGATGCATTCTTTTTAGAATTCTCTCAAATTCATATTGCACAGTTCGTTCATGATGTTGAATTTGAAATCCCATAAACTGTCCACCGTGATATGAAATTTTCACTAACAATCTCAAAGTCTGCACCTCAATTCCTTAATAAATATAATGCTATCGCAACAACAATAATTGTTGCGAGTCCAATACTATCTCTTAGTTTCCATTTTAATTTACGATAGGTTGTTCGTTGATTTGAAGCATTATAACCTCTAGCTTCCATAGCCACTGCTAAGTCATCTGCTCGTTTAAAAGCCGATATGAACATTGGTATGAGTAGTGGAATAATAGCTTTTAACCTGTTAAATATACTACCTGCTGTTACGTCAGATCCTCTCGATGTTTGTGCTTTTATGATTCTATCTAATTCATCCATTAATGTTGGGATAAATCTAAGGGATATGGACATCATCATTGCAAGTTCATGTACTGGGAACTTAACCTTTTTTAATGGTCTCAACATTGATTCTATTGCATCTGTTAAGCTTATCGGACTTGTTGTTAACGTCATGATTGTTGAAATCATCACTAAAAGCGCAAGTCTTAAAACAATAAATGCACCTTGTACAACACCATTTTGTTCAATTGTGAATAGCTTTAAATCAATAATGACTGGTCCGCCTTTCGTCACAATTAAATGCATGATGAACGTAAAAATAAACAGCAGCATAACAGGTGTTAGTCCTTTAATTAAGAACCAAAATCTTATTTGTGCTAAATACATAATGATTAACACGGTTAACACCATAAAGCCATAAGATGCCCATGAATTACAAAAGAATATTAATATCATAAATATAAATACATACAGCATTTTCATGCGTGAATCTAATCGATGAATAATTGTATTACCAGGTATGTATCGCCCGATTATTAACTTATCAGTCATGAGGCTTCACCTGCTTTTCATACATATCTTTAAACATCTCTTCACTTGTCGCGATTTGATCAAACTTCATATTATATTTAGCTTCAACTGCTTGTTGAAGTTTAATAATATTAGGTGGTTCAAGATGCGTTTGATTCAGAAGTTCTTTATTTGTAAAAATATTAACTGGCTTATCTTCTGCAACGATTTCTCCAGCTTTAATGACTTTAACTTCATCCGCATATTTAAGTACGATATCCATTTGGTGTGAAATTAATATAACCGTAATACCGAGATTTTCATGAATGTCATTGAAGAGTTCCATCATATCATGTTGTCCTTTCGGATCTAAGCCCACTGTAGGCTCATCAAGGACAAGTATTTCAGGTTCCATAGCTAATACACCAGCAATGGCTATTCGTCGTTTCTGACCACCTGAGAGCTCAAATGGCGATTTCTTTAATATGCTACGATCCATGTTTAACAAATCCATAAGAGATTCTGCTTTTTGAATAGCTGCTTCTTTATCCATACCGTAATTGAGCGGTCCAAAAATAATATCTTTTTCAACTGTATCTTCAAATAATTGATGTTCTGCAAATTGAAAGACGATACCTACTTTTTTACGTACAGGCGCTAATTTCTTTGATTTCGTCTTCTTCGTAATATTCGTATCACCGATTGTTAATTGTCCCTCTGTCGGCTTTAATATAGCATTTAAGTGCTGAATTAATGTTGATTTACCAGAACCTGTTTGGCCAACAATGGCATAAAATTTAGATTCTGTGAATGTCGTCGAAACTTGATTTAAAGCTCTATATTGATAAGGTGTCTTTATACTGTAGTCATAAGTAACGTGATCAAACGTTATTTTCATATTCGATTCACCAACTGTTCGAATGTTGTATATTCATAATTATGATTAAGCAAGTAGTTCATTCTCATAGCAAAAGGTAAGTCTAAGCCAATTTCAGTTAAATAGGCACCTTGCTTAAATATTTCTTCAGGTATGTCTTGTTTATAAACTTCACCTTTATTCATCACAATAATCTCATCAGCATTAACAGCTTCTTCTAAATCATGTGTAATAGAGATAACTGTTAAGTGGTGTTCACTTTGAATAGATTTAATTAAGTTCATAATACTCTCTTTACCTTCAGGATCAAGCATAGCTGTCGCTTCATCTAAAATCATAATGTCTGGTGACATAGCTAATATGCCTGCAATCGCGACACGTTGTTTCTGTCCACCTGAAAGATGACTTGGTTCGAATGTTTTCATGTCTGACATGCCAACTTCCGTTAATACCTCATCAACTATTTCATGCATTACATGATAGTCTATACTTTGATTTTCCATACCGAATGCTACATCATACTCCACTGTTGAACCAATAAATTGATTATCAGGATTTTGAAATACAATACCTACATGTCTTCTCACTTCATCAATTGTATCGTTCGACAGTAAGATGCCATCAACAACGATTTCACCTTCATAATTTTGATTAATACCCATCATTAATTTAGCAATTGTAGACTTTCCAGAACCATTATGCCCGACAATGGATGTCCACTTGCCTTTTTGTATATTAAACGAAACATCGCGAAGTGCAGCTGGTTCATTTTCATCATATTTAAATGTAACGTTCGAGAACCTAATCAAATTTTCCTGCACCATAACATTCATCCTTCAACAAGTTAATTACTATATATTTTACAGTATACATACGAAATTGTAAGCATTAATTACTTTAAACATATTACCTATTCTAAAATAAAATGCAATAAAAAAAATCCGTAAAAACGGATTTAAAATAAAAAAGCGCGCACTCCACCATAGACGAGTTCACGCGATAAGTCATTCAAATGTGGTGGAGTACTCTGAGCTAGACAATATCTATGTGTGGTAAACATTATCATTGCACTCATTTGCTTTGTGTGTGTTAAATAAATTGTATTTATATAGAAATGATTGAAGTGACTTTCGTCACTCCAATAAAGAATAGATTATACTAATTCAATAATTACTGATTCAGCACCGTCACCGCGACGTGGACCAACTTTCATGATACGAGTATATCCACCTTGACGCTCTTCATAGCGTGGCGCAACATCATTGAATAATTTTTGTAATGCAGTAATTGTTTTGTCATCTTCTAAGATTTTAACGTCACGAATCGTTTGAGCAGCTCTACGACGTGAAGCTAGATCACCTTTTTTACCTAAAGTAATTAAGTTATCAACAACTTTACGAACTTCTTTAGCACGAGCTTCTGTAGTCTCGATACGTTCAGAAACGATAAGTTGAGTAGCTAAGTCACGTAACATTGCTTTACGTTGATCAGAAGTACGACCTAATTTTCTGTAACCCATGAATTAACCTCCTTTATTAGTCTTCTTTTCTTAAACCAAGACCAAGATCTTCTAATTTATATTTAACTTCTTCAAGAGACTTACGACCTAAGTTTCGAACTTTCATCATATCTGCCTCAGATTTGTCTGCTAATTCTTGTACAGAATTAATTCCTGCACGTTTTAGACAGTTATAAGAACGTACTGATAAGTCTAATTCTTCGATAGACATTTCAAGTACTTTTTCTTTTTGATCTTCTTCTTTTTCAATCATGATTTCAGCATTTTGTGCTTCATCAGTTAAGTTAACAAAAATGTTTAAGTGTTCAGTCATGATTTTAGCACCTAAAGAAACAGCTTCTTGAGGAGATAATGAACCATCTGTCCACACATCGATTGTTAATTTATCATAATCACTACTTTGCCCTACACGTGTATTTTCAACTGTATAGTTCACACGATTTACTGGAGAATAAAGTGAGTCGATTGGAATGACACCAATTGGCAAATCACTTGTGTTATTTTGTTCAGCTAAAGCATATCCGCGACCTTTATTAGCAATTAAGCGCATCTTAAGGTGTCCACCTTTAGAAACTGTTGCAATTTTTAAATCTGGATTTAAAATTTCAACATCACTGTCATGCATGATATCTTTCGCAGTAACTTCACCTTCATCTTTAATATCGATTTCAAGTGTTTTGTCTTCTTCAGAGTAGATTTTTATAGCTAATTTCTTGATGTTCATAATGATAGTAGTAACATCCTCAACTACATTTTCAACTGCTGAGAATTCGTGAAGTACACCTTCAATTTCGATATTTTTAACTGCCGCACCTGGTAATGAAGATAATAGGATACGACGTAAGGAGTTGCCTAGTGTTGTACCATAACCACGTTCTAGCGGTTCAACAACGAACTTACCGAATGTAGAATCATCACTAACTTCTATTGTTTCAATTCTAGGTTTTTCGATTTCAATCATTTAAATATATCCTCCTTATAAACGTCGATTAAACTTTATTAATTTCTATCCAGTGACTCTTGAACATTAGAACTAACAAAAATTATACACGACGACGTTTTGGTGGACGACATCCGTTATGTGGAACTGGTGTTACGTCTTTAATTGCTGTGATTTCTAATCCAGCTGATTGTAACGCACGGATCGCTGATTCACGACCTGGGCCAGGACCTTTAACTGTTACTTCTACAGTTTTCAAACCGTGTTCCATAGCAGCTTTTGAAGCTGTTTCTGAAGCCATTTGAGCTGCAAAAGGTGTTGATTTTTTAGAACCTTTAAATCCTAACGCACCTGCTGAAGACCATGATAATGCATTACCGAAATCATCAGTGATCGTTACGATTGTATTGTTGAATGTTGAACGGATGTGAGCTACACCACTTTCAATATTCTTTTTAACTCTACGTTTACGAGAAACTTGTTTACGTGCCATTTATATGTGCCTCCTTTACTTATTATTTTTTCTTGTTCGCTACTGTTTTAACTGGTCCTTTACGCGTACGCGCATTATTCTTAGTGTTTTGACCACGAACTGGTAAACCACGACGGTGGCGAATTCCACGGTATGAAGCGATTTCCATTAAACGTTTAATGTTTAAGTTTCTTTCACGACGAAGGTCACCTTCAACTTTGTAACCATCTACAACTTCACGGATACGACCTAATTCGTCATCAGTTAAATCGCGAACACGTGTGTCTTCAGATACGTTTGCTTCTTTAAGAATTTTTTGTGCTGTTGTTTTTCCGATACCATATACGTAAGTTAACGAGATTACTACGCGTTTCTCACGTGGTACGTCAATACCTGCAATACGAGCCATTTATTTACACCTCTCTTTTATTAGCCTTGTTTTTGTTTGTGTTTTGGATTTTCACAAATCACCATTACTTTACCTTTACGACGAATAACTTTACATTTTTCGCAAATTGGTTTTACTGATGGTCTTACTTTCATCTTTGTATACCTCCTTGTATTTGGAGTGACGATTATTTATAACGATAAGTGATTCTTCCGCGTGTTAGGTCATACGGAGACATTTCAACTGTTACTTTGTCGCCAGGTAGAATTCTAATATAGTTCATACGGATTTTACCACTAACGTGTGCTAAAATTTCATGTCCATTTTCTAATTCTACTTTAAACATAGCGTTTGGTAAAGTATCTAATACTGTACCTTCTAATTCGATTACATCTTGTTTAGCCATGATCATTTCCCCCTTTTTCTATTCATTCTCGTGAAATACAAACGTATTTCATGTTTTAAAACCTGGTCCAAAATTAGAGACATACTTTAGGTGATTAAATCACATAGAATAAGCACAGGTTTATAAAATTGGGATGATTTAATACTTAAGATTTGCATTCGACAACACTTCAAATACTTATCGCTTCTTGTAATCACTCCGATTGTATTCCAAAAACCTAAATACTATCTTGATTCTTAAAATTGAACGCATTCACGCGTTCAAGAATCACCTAAAGCTAGGCGAATTCGGGGTGAAAGCGTCATTACTATAATGATTCAAGAATTTGAATAACATCTTCAGTAACATTATCAATTTGTCTAGAACCATCGATGTTTTTAAGGACACCTTGATTTTCATAGAAATCTAAAAGTGGTTTAGTTTGTTTAACATTAACACTTAAACGATTTGCTACTGTTTCAGGGTTATCATCTTCACGTTGATATAATTTACCACCATCAAGATCACAAACACCTTCAACTTTTGGCGGATTAAATACTAAATGATAAGTTGTTCCACATACTTCACAAATTCTTCTACCAGTTAAACGATTCATAAGTTCTTCTTCCGCAACTTCGATGTTGATAACAGCATCTACTTTACGATCTAAGTCACTTAAAATTTCATTTAATGCATCAGCTTGTTCAACTGTACGAGGAAAACCATCTAGTAAAAATCCTTTTTTCGCATCTTCTTCAGCTAGTCTTTCTCTAACGATACCTATAGTCACTTCATCTGGTACAAGTTCCCCGCGATCCATATAAGATTTAGCCTCTTTACCAAGGTCAGTCTCTTCTTTGATCGCTTTACGGAACATATCACCAGTTGAGATATGAGGAATAGGGTATTTCTTAACAATTTCACTCGCTTGAGTACCTTTACCTGCTCCAGGTAAACCCATTAAAATGATGTTCATAAAAACCCTCCTACTTGCTTATCGTCTTCTAAAGCCTCTATATTCACGTTGATTGAGTTGAGCTTCTAAAGTTTTCATTGTTTCAATTGCAACACCGATAACGATTAGTAAGCTAGTACCACCAACTTGTATTGCTTGAGGTAAATTCATTAACTTAATTGCTAAAATTGGAATAATAGAAATTACAGCTAAGAAAATTGATCCCACAAACGTTAAACGATAAAGCACTTTAGTGATGTATTTTTTAGTTTGATCTCCAGGTCTAATACCTGGTACATAACTACCTTGTTTTTGTAAGTTCTCTGCCATTTTTTCAGGATTAACCTGAACAAATGCATAAAAGTATGCGAAAGCTATAATTAAAATAACGTATACGATCATACCAATATTATGAGATGGATCTGCGTAATTAGTAACTGTTTGCGCCCATTCTTGATCTGGGAAGAACAATGTTAATGTCTTCGGAAGCATGAAGAATGCCATCGCAAAGATTACAGGAATTACACCAGCTGCATTAACTTTTAAAGGTAAATATGTTGCGTTTGCAGATAATGAACCACCTGCACCTTGAGTTTGACGTTTAGCATATTGAATAGGAATTTTACGAATTGCTTGAAGTACATAAACTGCACCAACAGTAAGTAAAATCATACCTACGAATAAACCAATCGCTTTTAACCAAGCCATAGTAGTATCATCTGCACCAACAAAACTTTGTTGGTAGAACTGAATCAATGAGTTTGGCATAGAAGATAAAATACCAGCGAAGATAATAATAGAAATACCATTACCAACACCAAATTGTGTTATCTGCTCACCTAACCACATTAAGAAAGCTGTTCCTGCAGTTAAAACAAGTGCTATTAACACATAATTTAAGACTGAAGTATTTTCAATTAAATTACCACCGAGCATATTATTAAATGAATACGACATACCTAAGCCTTGAACAAAGGCTAATACAATTGTGAAGTAACGTGTAAATTGATTAATCTTTTTACGACCAACTTCGCCTTGTTTAGACCACTCTGTAAACTTAGGTACAACATCCATTTGTAATAATTGCATTACGATTGAAGCAGTAATGTAAGGCATAATACCCATCGCTAAAATTGAGAAGTTCTGCAAGGCACCTCCACCGAATGTGTTAAACAAATCGGTAATACCTTGCGAACCTTTATTTTGATTAAAAGCATCTGGATTAACACCAGGAGCTGGAATGTAAGTTCCAACTTTAAATATAACGAGCATTGCTAGTGTGAATAATATCTTGTTACGAATATCTTTAGTCTTCAAAAAACTAATGATCGTTTCAAACATTAGATCACCTCATGCGTTCCGCCCTTACCTTCGATTGCTTCAATTGCTGAAACTGAGAATTTATGAGCTTTTATTGTTAATTTCTTTTCTAATGAACCGTTTCCTAAAACTTTAACGCCAGATTTTTCAGATTTAACAACACCTGATTCTACTAATAACGCTGGTGTAACTTCAGTTCCATCTTCGAAACGATTTAATTGATCAAGATTAACAATTGCATATTCTTTACGGTTGATGTTAGTGAATCCACGTTTTGGTAAACGACGGAATAATGGTAATTGACCACCTTCGAAACCTAAACGAACACCGCCACCTGAACGTGCTTTTTGACCTTTAGTACCACGGCCACTTGTTTTACCGTTACCTGTAGCCATACCACGACCAACACGGTTACGTTCTTTACGAGCACCTTTAACTGGTTTCAATTCATGTAATTTCATTTTGGCACCTCCTTAATACTTTAGATGAATTTATTTTTCAGTAACTTTTACTAAGTGACTTACTTTGTTGATTTGCCCACGAATCGCAGGATTATCTTCAACTACTACAGTTGAGTTTGTTTTTTTAAGTCCTAGCGCTTGAACTGTCTTACGTTGAGTTTCAGGACGACCAATAACGCTACGAGTGAGGGTAATTTCTAATTTAGCCATAGTGTTTGTTCCCTCCTTAATTTAATAATTCTTCTACTGATTTACCGCGTAGACTAGCTACTTCTTCGGCATTTTTAAGTTCTTTAAGTCCTTCAATTGTAGCACGAACCATGTTGATTGGTGTGTTAGAACCTAATGATTTACTTAAGATATCAGTGATACCAGCAAGTTCTAATACGGCACGAACTGGTCCACCTGCAATAACACCTGTACCAGGTGCTGCTGGTTTAATTAAAACACGACCTGCACCAAAACGTCCAATAACTTGGTGAGGAGTTGTTCCTTCAACACGTGGAACTGTTACTAAGTCTTTCTTAGCATCTTCTACTGCTTTTTTAATTGCTTCAGGTACCTCTTGAGCTTTACCAGTACCGAAACCTACGCGACCATTTTTATCTCCAACAACTACTAAAGCTGTAAAACGGAAACGACGACCACCTTTAACTACTTTAGCTACACGGTTAATCGTAACTACGCGCTCTTCAAATTCTTTAACTTCTTGTTCTTTACGACGCATGAGTGTCCCTCCTTTAAATTAAAATTGAAGTCCGTTTTCACGAGCTGCATCAGCTAATGCTTTGATACGTCCGTGGTATAAATATCCTCCACGATCAAATACTACAGCGTCAACGCCTTTTTCAGCGGCACGTTTTGCAACGATTTCGCCTACTTTAGCAGCTGCTTCTACATTACCTGATTGCTCTAGGTTAAATTCTTTATCTACAGTTGATGCTTGAGCGATTGTTACACCGTTTAAGTCATCAATTACTTGAGCATAAATATGTTTGTTTGAACGATATACGTTTAAACGTGGCTTTTCGCTTGTTCCAGCTAATTTAGCACGTACGCGAGCATGTCTTTTCAAACGAACTTTATTTTTGTCGATTTTAGCGATCATGTTAGTGCTCCTTTCTTATCTTAATGATTACTTACCAGTTTTACCTTCTTTACGACGAACATATTCGCCTTCGTAACGAATACCTTTACCTTTGTAAGGTTCTGGTGGACGGATTGAACGGATATAAGATGCAATTGCACCAACACGTTCTTTTGAAATGCCTTCTACTTTAACTTTAGTGTTTTTCTCTACTGATAATGTGATTCCATCTTCAGCAACGATTTCTACAGGGTGAGAATAACCAACGTTTAAGATGATATTTTTACCTTGCATTTGGGCACGGTAACCAACACCAATAAGTTCTAAGTTTTTCTCGAAACCTTTAGATACACCTTCAATCATGTTAGCGATTAACGCACGAGTTGTACCATGGATTGTTTTATGTTCTTTAGAGTCAGATGGACGTACAACTTCTAAGCTGTTGTCCTCTTGTTTATATGTCATTTCTTCATTAAAAGTACTAGTTAATTCACCTTTAGATCCTTTAACTGTTACTGTGTTACCTTCGATAGTAACTGTAACGTCTGAAGGGATTTCAATAATTTTCTTACCTACACGGCTCATTATGTGGGCACCTCCTTATAATTTTATAATTACCAGATATAAGCTAATACTTCTCCACCGATTCCACGTTGTCTAGCATCTTTATCAGTTAAAACACCTTCAGATGTAGAAACAAGTGCAATACCTAAACCGTTAAGAACTTTTGGAAGTTCGTCAGCTTTAGCATAAACACGTAAACCTGGTTTAGAAATACGTTTTAATCCTGTGATAACGCGCTCGTTGTTTTGACCATATTTAAGGAACATACGGATAACACCTTGCTTATCATCTTCGATATATTCTACGCTTTTTACGAATCCTTCTTTTTTAAGGATTTCAGCGATTTCTTTTTTAATGTTTGATGCAGGTAACTCTAATTTTTCGTGACGTACCATGTTTGCGTTACGCACGCGAGTTAACATATCTGCAATTGGATCTGACATTGTCATTTGTGTTTCCTCCTTTCATTCTTTTGAGTTTACCAGCTAGCTTTACGTACGCCAGGGATTTGGCCTTTGTATGCTAGTTCACGGAAACAAATACGGCAAAGTTTGAATTTACGATATACTGAGTGTGGACGTCCACAACGTTCACAACGAGTGTATTCACGAACTCCGAATTTTTGTTTACGTTGTTGTTTAGCGATCATTGATTTTTTAGCCACTTAATTAGCCTCCTTTATAATTAGAGATTACTTTTGAAATGGCATACCGAATTGTGTTAACAATTCACGAGCTTCCTCGTCAGTGTTAGCAGTTGTAACGATAACGATATCCATTCCTCGTACTTTACTTACTTTATCATAGTCGATTTCAGGGAAAATTAATTGTTCCTTAACACCTAAAGTGTAATTTCCACGACCGTCGAATGCTTTTTTAGAGATACCACGGAAGTCACGTACACGTGGTAATGAAACTGAGATTAATTTATCAAAGAATTCATACATTCTTTCTCCACGTAATGTAACTTTTGCACCGATTGGCATACCTTCACGAAGACGGAAAGTCGCAATAGATTTTTTAGCTTTAGTTACTAATGGTTTTTGACCAGTGATTGCTTGAAGTTCTTCAACTGCAGAGTCTAAAACTTTAGAGTTTTGAACTGCATCACCGATACCCATGTTTACAACTATTTTTTCGATTTTTGGTACTTCCATAACTGAACTATAGTTAAATTTCTTAACTAACTCAGCAGAAATTTCATTATTAAACTTTTCTTTTAAACGTGTCAAAGTGGATCCTCCTTTCACTTAATAATTATTCTTTTGATGATTTGATTTCTTCGCCAGATTTTTTAGCGATACGAACTTTTTTACCATCTACTACTTTGAATCCAACACGAGTTGGCTCATTTGTCTTAGGATCAAGTAATTGAACGTTTGATACGTGGATAGTACCTTCTGTTTCTAAGATACCACCTTCTGGATTGAACTGAGTTGGTTTTTGGTGTTTTTTAATGATGTTAACACCTTCTACAACTACGCGTTCTTTCTTAGGTAATGCTTCTAAAACTTTACCAGTTTTACCTTTATCTTTACCTGAGATAACGATTACGTTGTCACCTTTACGTACGTGCATGTGTAGGCACCTCCTTAGGAATTTTGTTTTTTATCATTATAGATTAAAGTACCTCTGGCGCTAGAGAAACGATCTTCATGAAGTTACCTTCACGTAATTCACGCGCTACAGGACCGAATATACGTGTACCACGTGGACCTTTGTCATCACGGATGATTACACATGCATTTTCGTCAAATTTGATGTAAGAGCCATCTTCACGACGTACACCTGATTTAGTACGTACAACAACAGCTTTAACAACTTCACCTTTTTTAACAACGCCACCTGGTGTAGCATTTTTAACAGTAACGACGATTACATCACCAATGTTAGCTGTCTTACGACCAGATCCGCCTAAAACTTTAATTGTTAATACTTCACGAGCACCAGAGTTGTCTGCTACTTTTAAACGTGTTTCTTGTTGGATCATCTTTGTTTGACCTCCCTTATCTTTATACTTCTATTAAATAATTACTGATTCTTCAACGATTTCAACTAGACGGAAACGTTTAGTTGATGATAAAGGACGTGTTTCTGCAATCTTAACGATATCGCCCATTTTTGCTGAATTGTTTTCATCATGCGTTTTATATTTTTTTGAATATTTTACGCGTTTACCATATAATTTATGAGTTTTGTATGTTTCAACAACTACTGTAATAGTTTTATCCATTTTATCTGAAACTACTTTACCAACGTAAACTTTGCGGTCATTTCTTTCACTCACAGTAATGAACCTCCTCTACTTGATTATTTATTATCTGCTGCTTTCTCTTCTTCGATTTCTCTTTCGCGAACGATTGTTTTTAGACGTGCAATCGTCTTTTTAACTTTTCGAATGTTAGCAGTCTCTTCAAGTTGACCAGTTGCTAACTGAAAGCGTAAGTTGAATAATTGCTCTTTAGCTTCTTTGATTTCTTTTTCAATTTCAGTAGTGGTTAAATTTCTGATATCCTTAGCTTTCATTTGTGTCACCACCCAATTCTTCACGTTTTACAAACTTAGATTTAACTGGAAGTTTGTGTGCTGCAAGACGTAATGCTTCACGTGCAACTTCTTCTTGAACACCTGCAACTTCGAACAAGATACGTCCTGGTTTAACTACTGCTACCCATCCTTCAACTGCACCTTTACCTGAACCCATACGTACTTCTAAAGGTTTTTTAGTATATGGTGTATGTGGGAATATTTTGATCCATACTTTTCCGCCACGTTTCATGTAACGTGTCATTGCGATACGAGCTGATTCGATTTGACGAGAAGTAATCCAAGCTGCTGTTTGAGCTTGTAAACCGTACTCACCAAATGTTACTTCATTTCCGCCTTTTGAACGACCAGTTGTTTTTGGACGATGTTGACGACGGAATTTAACACGCTTTGGTAATAACATTATTATTTTCCTCCTTCACTAGACTTCTTTGTAGGAAGAACTTCTCCACGGTAGATCCATACTTTAACACCTAATTTACCGTAAGTAGTGTCGGCTTCTTCATGTGCGAAATCAATGTCTGCACGTAATGTATGAAGTGGAACAGTTCCTTCTGAATATTGTTCTGCACGAGCGATATCTGCGCCACCTAAACGACCAGATACTTGAGTTTTGATACCTTTAGCTCCCAATTTCATTGCACGTTGGATAGCTTGTTTTTGAGCACGACGGAAAGATACACGGTTTTCTAATTGACGAGCAATGTTATTTGCTACCAATGTTGCATCTAAATCAACTTTTTTGATTTCGATAACGTTGATGTGTACTTTTTTGTTAGTCAATGCGTTTAATTTGTTACGTAATTTTTCAATTTCTGAACCGCCTTTACCAATAACCATACCTGGTTTACCAGTGTGGATAGCGATATTGATACGGTTTGCTGCACGTTCAATTTCAACACTTGAAACTGAAGCTTCTTTTAATGCTTCTGCGATATATTTACGAACTTTTAAGTCTTCATGTAAAAGTGTTGCGAAGTCTTTACCTGCATACCACTTTGCTTCCCAGTCACGAATTACACCGACACGAAGTCCGATTGGATTAATTTTTTGACCCACTATATTCCCTCCTTAATGATTTAGTTAATTATGCTTCTTTAACTTCTTTAGCTTCTTTTTCGCCAACTACGATTGTAATGTGGCTAGTACGTTTGTTAATCGCACTTGCACGACCTTGTGCACGTGGACGGAAACGTTTCAATGTAGGTCCTTCATTAGCGTAAGCTTCTTTTACTACTAATGTGTCAGGATTTAAATCATAGTTATGTTCTGCATTTGCTAATGCTGACATTAATAATTTTTCAACAACAGGTGATGTTGCTTTGTTTGTTAATTTTAAGATGGCAATTGCTTCTGCCACTTCTTTACCTCTAATAAGATCTAAAACTAATCTCACTTTACGAGGTGCGATTCTTATTGTTCTAGCAACCGCTTTTGCTTCCATTGTGACTTCCTCCTCTTTTTAGAAATTAGCGTTTAGTCTTTTTGTCGTCTGCAGCATGACCTTTATAAGTACGTGTAGGTGCAAACTCTCCTAATTTATGTCCAACCATATCTTCAGTAATGAAAACTGGCACATGTTTACGACCATCATATACTGCTATTGTATGTCCGATGAAGTTAGGAAATACTGTTGAACGACGAGACCATGTTTTAATAACTGATTTTTTTTCACCTTCGTTTTGAGCTTCAACTTTTTTCATTAAATGATCATCAACGAAAGGTCCTTTTTTAAGACTACGAGCCATTATGGCGCCTCCCTTCTTATTTAATGCGCGCGGCATCTAAGCCGCACACGTAAATAAGGTATTATTATTTTTTCTTACGACCACGAACGATAAATTTAGATGAACGTTGGTTTTGTTTACGAGTTTTCTTACCAAGTGTTGGTTTGCCCCATGGAGACATTGGTGATTTAAGACCGATTGGTGTACGACCTTCACCACCACCGTGAGGGTGATCGTTAGGGTTCATTACAGAACCACGAACTGTAGGACGTTTACCCATCCATCTAGAACGACCAGCTTTACCAATTGTGATTAATTCGTGTTGTTCGTTACCAACTTGACCGATTGTTGCACGACAAGTAGATAAGATCATACGAACTTCACCTGATTTAAGACGAACTAGTACGTATTTACCTTCTTTACCAAGTACTTGAGCACTTGTACCAGCTGAACGGACTAATTGTCCACCTTTACCTGGTTTTAATTCGATGTTGTGAATTGTAGTACCAACTGGGATATCAGTTAATGCTAATGCATTACCTACTTTGATATCTGCATCTGGACCATTGAATACTTCTTGTCCTACTTTTAATCCTTTAGGAGCAATGATATATCTTTTTTCACCATCTGCGTATACTAATAATGCGATATTAGCTGAACGGTTTGGATCATACTCGATAGTTGCTACTTTAGCAGGAATTCCATCTTTGTTACGTTTGAAATCAATTACACGGTATTGACGTTTATGACCGCCACCTCTGTGACGAACTGTCAATTTACCTTGGTTGTTACGTCCCGCTTTTCTCGGAAGCGGTTGTAATAAAGACTTTTCAGGAGTCGTTGATGTAATTTCAGCGAAGTCTGAAGATGTCATATTACGACGACCATTTGTAATTGGCTTATACTTTTTAAGAGCCATTGTCGTTTTACCTCCTTAATGGTAATTGTTTTTAGTTAAATAGGTCTATTGAAGAACCTTCTTTTAGAGTTACGATTGCTTTACGACGTTTGTTAGTGAAACCATTGTAACGACCAACACGTTTAGCTTTTGCTTTAACGTTCATGATATTTACTGTATCAACTTTCACGTCGAAAATTTCTTCGATTGCGATTTTTACTTGTGTTTTGTTTGCACGTGTATCTACATCAAATGTGTATTTATCTAAAGCCATATCTGATGAAGATTTTTCTGTGATTACGGGGCGCTTAATAACATCTCTTGCTTCCATTATGCGAGCACCTCCTCTACTTTATCCACTGCTGCTTTAGTTATTACGACTTTACTAGAATCTAAGATATCTAATACGTTTAAGCTTTGAGCGTCGATAACTTTAACACCTGGAATGTTACGAGCTGATAATTCAACGTTGCTGTCTACAGTATCAACGATGAATAAAACTTTCTTAGAAAGTTCTAAGTTGCTCATTACATTTTTGAATTCTTTTGTTTTAGGCGCATCAAAGTTGAATGCTTCTAAAACTGTTAATTCGTTACCACTTACTTTTGAAGATAATGCAGAACGTAATGCTAAACGACGCATTTTCTTAGGCATTTTGTAAGAATAACTTCTTGGTGTAGGACCGAATACGATACCACCACCACGCCATTGTGGCGCACGGATTGTACCTTGACGAGCACGACCTGTACCTTTTTGTTTCCAAGGTTTACGTCCACCACCACGAACTGCTGAACGATTTTTAACTGCGTGAGTACCTTGGCGTAATGAAGCACGTTGTAAGTTGACTGCTTCGAATAATACGTGTTGGTTTGGTTCGATACCAAATACACTATCATTTAATTCGATAGAACCTGATTTTGATCCATCTACTTTTAATACATCAATATTAGCCATAATGTTGTTTCCTCCTTTCACCTAAATAATTATTTATTACCTTTTTTAATTGAAGTTGTAAGTTTTACTAAACCTTTTTTAGGACCTGGCACGTTACCTTTAACTAAAATTACGTTATTTTCTGCATCAACTTTAACTACTTCTAAGTTTTGCATAGTAACTGTGTTTCCGCCCATACGGCCTGGTAATTCTTTACCTTTAAATACTTTAGAAGCATCTGAAGCCATACCCATTGAACCAGAGCCTCTGTGGTAATGAGAACCGTGACTCATTGGTCCACGAGAGAAACCGTGGCGTTTAATAGAGCCTTGGAAACCTTTACCTTTTGAAACGCCTGTTGCATCAATAATGTCTCCTGCTTGGAAAGTATCTACAGTGACTTCTTGACCTACCTCGTAAGCTGAAACATCAATGTTTCTGAATTCACGAGTGAAGCGCTTAGGTGCTGTACCTGCTTTTTTAGCATGGCCTTCAGCAGCTTTAGTAGCATATTTGTTAGATTTACGATCTTTTTTATATGCTTGTTTGTCTTCAAAACCGATTTGAACAGCGTTGTAGCCATCTACTTCTTCAGTTTTAGTTTGTAATACTACGTTTTGACTAGTTTCTACTACAGTAACTGGTATTAATTCACCGTTTTCTGCGAATACTTGAGTCATTCCAATTTTTCTTCCTAAGATTCCTTTGGTCATCGAAAGTCGCACCTCCTGTTATTTTAATGAATTATAATTTGATTTCGATGTCTACACCTGATGGTAAGTTTAAGCCCATAAGAGCATCAACTGTTTTTGGTGTAGGGTTAAGAATGTCGATTAAACGTTTATGCGTACGTTGTTCGAATTGTTCACGTGAGTCTTTGTACTTATGAACGGCACGGATTACAGTATAAACTGATTTCTCAGTTGGTAATGGAATCGGACCAGACACTTGAGCTCCTGAACGTTTAGCTGTTTCAACAATTTTCTCTGCTGATTGATCGATCATGCGGTGATCATACGCTTTTAAACGGATACGAATTTTTTGTTTTGCCATAATTTTCCCTCCTTGTTCGTCTACTTTATAGTGATAGACTTCTCCACGAAAACTCTCTTACACACCGCCATGGCAAAGCGGCCGGGTGTGTCAGTAACCTCTCGCTTCATCGCTTCTTAAAGTCCAACATTAGATATGATACATGATTTATTTCTATTAATCAATAGATAACCATATATTTTTTCTAATTTCATCTAACACATACCCAAGTATTATAACGGATTATGTGCTCTTTTTCAATAGGTAAAATTTAAATAGATAATTTGTAATCAAAATGTTATAATATAACAAGCAATTTTAACTAGGTGGTGAAATCATGAAAAGAGGAATTAAATCAGTTTTGCTAGTTCTTTCTATTATATTAGTTGTATCTGAGTTATTATTAGCCATTCCTTTTCTAGGTGGAGGAATCGTTCTTTCAACTGGTTATAATGCTTTGGTACTTAATGGAACGTTATACTTTATTACGACACTTATCCTATTAATAGATAACCAGAATTCTGTTAAAGTAATATTCGTTATTCCATTAATCGGACTAATCGCTAGCTTTGTTGCAATCATTCCTATTATTGGCTGGTTATTACATATCGTAATGGTCGTTTTAATGATCATCTTCTTATTTACGATTATAATTGCGCCAGTATATATCCCATCTAAATATTACAAGACTACTTATAAAAGTTAATATATAAATAGAAAACCACGAGACTTCATTAAATGAAATCTCGTGGCTTTTTTATTATGCATGTACAAATACAAAGTAAGCGACAAAGACGAAGAATAAACCGTACATAATTGGGTGAATTTCTTTATGTCTTTTTGCTACGATCATTGTGATTGGATAGAATATAAATCCGCACGCAATACCTGTTGCAATTGAATATGTTAAAGGCATCATAATCATTGTTAAGAAAGCTGGTACTGCTATCTCAAATTTTTGCCAATCAATTTTACCTAAGTTACTAACCATCAATACACCTACTATAACAAGCGCTGGTGCTGTAACCGCACTTGTAACAACTGCCATTAATGGTGAGAATAATAATGCTGCTAAGAAACAAATACCTGTTACAACACTTGCGAATCCTGTACGTGCACCAACTGCAACACCTGCACTAGATTCTATATAACTTGTTGTAGTTGAAGTACCAAATATTGCACCTACAATTGTTGCTAATGAATCAGAGAATAATGCTTTACCTGCTCTCGGTAATTTATTATCTTTCATTAAACCAGCTTGGTTTGCAACCGCAACTAACGTTCCTGCAGTATCAAAGAAATCTATAAATAAGAAAGTTAAAACGACAATTAAGAATTGTACATTAAATATAGTAGATAAATCACCAAACGCTTCGAATGCTGCACCAAATGTTGGTGATACACTTGGTACTTTGCCTACTATACTATCTGGCATTGCAATTAATCCTGTAATTAATCCCGCAATAGCTGTTAAGACCATTCCGATGAAAATTGCTCCTGGTAATTTTTTAGCCATTAATATAATAGTAATGATAATACCAAATACTGCTAATAGTACTTCTGGATTATGCATTGTTCCAAGTGTAACTAAAGTTGAATCTTCTTTTTTAACAATACCTGCACCTTGTAAACCTACAAAGGTAATAAACAATCCTATACCGGCAGATACAGCCATCTTTAATTCAAATGGTATTGCATTGATAATAACCTCTCGTAAACCACTCATCGTTAATATCGCAAATATAACACCTGAGAATAGTACGCCCGTTAAACCAGTTTGCCATGGAATACCCATTGTAAGCACAACTGTAAACGCGAAAAATGCATTTAATCCCATACCTGGTGCTAAAGCTATCGGGTATTTCGCAATGATACCCATAAATAAACAACCAACTAGTGCTGCTAATGCTGTAGCAACAAACACAGAACCTTGGTCCATTCTCATTGAATCAGGTACATTTTCAACACTTGCCAAACTTAACATTGATGGGTTAACTGCTAATATGTATGCCATAGATAAGAATGTTGTTAAACCACCAAGAATTTCTCTTTTATAATTTGTTCCCAATTCATCAAACTTAAAGTAACGTTTCATCATAAGACTCCTTTATTAATTTCAACACTGTACATTGTATTACTGGGAACATCAAAAATCAATACTTTTTACGAACATTTATATAATTAAATTTATTTATGTTCGTGTTATAGTTCGGTTTTTACGCTTTATAATCCGTGACAGTACGCTTCTAGCCAACTCTATTGCTGCTAAAAGATTAAAAAACTGAGACATCACACGATGTCCCAGTCTCTATACATATTAAGTTAGAACTTCAATCCTTTTAAAGCATCTTTAAATGGATTGTTTTCTACTTCTTCAGTTTGCATATATTTCTTCATTTCTTTTTTGCCTATTTTGCCTGATTTTCTATTTTTAAGTCTTTCGTCCATATGCTCTTGTGTTTCTGTATGGCCACACACACATCTATAAGTTGCTTTTTTACCTGTTCCATACAGTGTAAGTTTCTTCTTACAGTTTGGACATCTGGCATTTGTTTGTCTTTGTTGATTCTTCTTAGTCTTACATGTTGGATCTTGACACACGAGCATTTGACCATTTTTCGTTTTAACTTTAAGCATAAATTTACCACAAGTCGGACACTCAGTCGTTGTGATATTATCATGCTTGAATTTATCATCACTTTCTTTAATATCCGCAATGATTTCTCTCGTGAAGTTTCTCATTTCATTCATGAATTTATTTTTAGAATAATTTCCTTTTTCGATTTGAGTTAACTTCATTTCCCAATCTGCTGTTAATTCTGGTGATGTCAGTTGTTCAGGTGCTAAGTTTAATAATTGTTTACCTTTAGGCGTAATCTTAATTTTACCTTGCACCGCTTCTATTACATTAGAACTATATAACTTCTCGATGATATCCGCTCTTGTCGCAACTGTTCCGATACCACCTGTTTCATTTAAAGTTTGAGCCATTTTCTTATCTTTAAGTTTAAAGAAATGATGTGGTGATTCCATCGCTTTAAGTAAAGTTCCTTCATTGAAATACGCAGGCGGTTCTGTATCTTTACTAACGACATTCACTTTTTGTATGTTCACATGCTGCTGTTCTTCAAAAGGCAAAGCTTTCACATGCGTCTTTTCTTCATATAGTTCTTTAAAGCCTAATTCAACTACTACTTCTTGTGTCAGTTTAAAAGTTTCCCCTTCACATGTTAATGTCACAGTTGTTTCTTCATATTGATATGGTGGTAATAATACTTCTAAAAATCTTTCAGCCACTAGCATATAAATTTTCTGTTCTCTAGGAGATAACTGATCAAAGTTAGGTCTCACTTCTGTTGGTACAATCGCATGGTGGTCTGAAACTTTCTTATTATCAACAAAATGTTTACCCGCTCTAATTGGTTTTTTAAGCAATGGTACAGCATGTGATTTAAGTGGTGTAGCACTTAATGATGATACGCGTTCTTTCAGAGAAGAAACCATATCATCTGTTAAGTAGTTAGAATCTGTTCTAGGATAAGTCAGTACTTTATGTTGTTCGTACAATGCTTGCATTGTATTCAACGTTTCTTTCGCACTCATTTTATAACGTTGATAAGCTGTTTGTTGCAAACTTGTAAGATCGTATAACTTTTGAGGATACTTTGTTTTTTTCTTCTTCGTGATATTTTGGATAATACCCTTTTTATTTTGAACTTTTTGTTTAACTTGCTCTATTAAATCAGCATCAAATGTTTTATCTCCACTCTTACTCAACCATTTAAATTTATAACCTTCTACTTCAATATTCATCTGATAATACTTTTCAGGTTTAAATGATTGAATTTCTTGTTGTCTCATTTGTACAAGATTTAAAGTTGGTGTTTGTACACGACCACATGATAATTGCGCGTCATATTTCGTTGTTAAAGCTCTAGTCGCATTTATACCAACAATCCAATCCGCTTCACTTCTACATAATGCGGCTTGATATAAATTGTTGTATGCTTCACCAGGTTTTAAATTTTGAAAGCCTGCTTTAATTGCTTTTTCAGTAACTGAACTGATCCATAATCGCTTAATTTGCTTTTTAACTTTTGCTTTTTCAATAATTAATCTTGCAACAAGTTCACCTTCCCTACCAGCATCTGTCGCAATAATAATTGAATTCACATCGTCTCGCTTCATCAAATGTTGAACCGTGTTAAATTGGCTTCTTGTTTTCTTAATTACAACATGTTTCATATAGTCAGGAATAATTGGTAAGACATTTAAATTCCATTCTTTAAATTTCTTGTCGTACTCTTCAGGCGTAGCATTCGTTACAAGATGTCCTAATGCCCAAGTAACGATATAATTTTTATTTTCAAAGTAACCTTTCTTCTGATCATGAATACCTAATGCTTTAGCGATATCACGACCTACTGAAGGTTTTTCTGCAAGAACTAATGCTTTCATTTCTTTTCACCCATTCTTTTTTACATTCGTACTATTATAACATGAATAAAAAGTGTTCTAAAGGCATGAAAAACTTTTATAAATTTTCGATTAATCGTATAATGGAATAAAATAATCGTTGAATATTAAAGGAGTGACTATCATGCAAATACTGCCTCTTAAAGAAATCGATCCGATAGCTTCTTATTTACACGAAAAAAACAGGCAAGAAACTAATTACGTGACACATATACCTCAGTCAATAGAAGAGATTAAGAATGACTTAAGCCATAAATTTGATGAAACCACCTTCTACTATATAGAAGATCATGACACCATTACCGGGATATTAGGATTTGAGCGTGTAGATGACGAGACTTCAAATGTATGGGGGCCAATCGTTAATGATACAAATGAGGAAACGTTAAACGCTTTAAAAGAAATATGGGAAACACTTTTAAACGATCATCCAAACATTAAATATTGCCACATTTCGCTACATAAAGATCACATTTTAAATAATAGTAAACTGAAAAGACTACATGCGGGATATGTAGAAACACAATATACATTAGAAATTCAACAACCACCTTTACCAATTGATAAGCAACACCAAATGACGCCATACAGCAAACCTTATTACTATGCCTTTAATAAATTGCATTCCAATAGTTTCAAACATAGTGATATAAGTGCTGATGATATTATAGATTCATTAGATGATAATCATGCACTTTATTTATATATAGCTGAAGGCCTTGTTAAAGGCTATATCTATCTATCCATAGACATACCTGAGAAGTTAGCAACTATTCCTAATTTAGCCTCTCACCATGATTACAGAAAACAAGGCATCGCGTTTCAAATGATTCATTTCGCGACGACAGAAGCGTTTAATCATCAAGATGTCGAAACAGTTCGTATTTATGTAGTTAGTAAAAAGCATGAACAAATACAATTATTATATGAAAAAGTCGGTTTCCACATCGTCAATGAAACACATCATTTTAAATATGTGAGACCATACGATGTTTAACTTTTAAACTAAGTCCCATGAATGTTTATTGAGCATTCATGGGACTTTTTTAACAGTAAAATTACATTGTGAGCTATATGTTTTACAATAAAAAAGTTTCGGGCGTATAATACTTGGGTAGTTTAAATAATACAAATAAATAGAGAAAGCGAGTCTTGTGTATGGAATACCTTATAGCGCTATTACCAGCATTGTTCTGGGGAAGCGTCGTATTAATCAATGTTAAAGTTGGTGGAGGTCCTTATAACCAAATCTTAGGTACAACAATCGGGGCTTTCATCATCGGTTTATGTCTATTCTTCTTTGGTGATGTGCACTTTACATTCACTACAATTATTATCGGTATGATTTCAGGTGCTTTCTGGGCACTTGGACAAGGATTTCAACTTAGAAGTGTAGACTTAATTGGCGTTTCAATAACGATGCCTATATCTACAGGCTTACAATTACTTGGAACAACATTATTCAGTGCTGCATTTTTAGGAGAATGGTCAACAGGTACGCAAGTTGCACTTGGCCTATCAGGTTTAGTGTTACTGATTATCGGTGTAATATTTACATCTGTTCAGAAAAAAGGTTCTGGAAACAGTGGAAATACTAAAAAGCTTGGTAAAGCTATTCCAATATTACTCATCTCTACTGTCGGTTATGTCGTATACGTTGTAATCGGCCAAGTATTCGGTGTTGAAGGTTGGGATGCACTATTTCCACAATCTATAGGTATGGTAATTGGGGGTATCATTTTATCATTCAAACATAAACCTACTGTTAAACATACGTCACTCAACTTATTGCCAGGGATTGTATGGGCATTAGGTAATATGTTCCTATTCATTTCACAACCAAAAGTTGGTGTCGGAACGAGCTTTTCATTCTCACAAATGTTAGTAATCGTTTCTACTTTAGGTGGTATTTACCTATTAGGCGAACAAAAAACAAAACGTCAAATGACATTTATTTGGATAGGTATCGTGTTAATCATTATTGCAGCATTCATTATTGGTGCAGCTAAAGGGTAAACTCAATATATAAAAATAGGAGTGTTTAATATGTATGAAGATTTAAAAGATAAAGTTGTGATTGTCACTGGTGGTAACAGTGGTATTGGTAAAGCAACTGCTGAACGATTTGGTAAAGAAGGATCAAAAGTTGTTATTGGATATTTAGATCACGTTGAAGAAGCTGAAAAAATCGTTCAATCTATTAAAGATTCTGGTGCTGATGCGGTTGCAATTAAAGCAGACGTTTCAGTCGAGGCAGATATCAAGAACTTGATTCAACAAACACACGAAACATTTGGTCGTATAGATGTGTTAATCAATAATGCTGGTTTCGAAAAACCAATTCCATCTCATGAAATGAGTTTAGAAGAATGGTCTAAAGTTATCGATATCAACTTAACAGGTGCTTTTATTGGTAGTAGAGAAGTTATCAATTACTATTTAGAGCATGATATTAAAGGTCAAATCATCAATACTGCAAGTGTGCATGATGTTATTCCTTGGCCAAACTACGTCAATTACGCAGCAAGTAAAGGCGGCTTAAAATTGATGATGGAAACTTTATCTATGGAATACGGTAAAAATGGTATCAGAATTAATAATGTTTCTCCAGGGGCTATTGTTACAGAACATACTCGCGAAAAATTCTCTGACCCTGCAACACGCGAAGAAACATTAGAAATGATTCCACTACATGAAATTGGTGAAGCGGATCAAGTTGCAAATATTAATGCATTCCTAGCTTCAGAACAAGCAAGTTACATTCACGGTACAACAATATATGTTGATGGCGGAATGACAAACTACCCTGCTTTCATGGGCGGTAAAGGTTAATATATAACAAAAAGCGTTTGGATGCGAAATCCAAACGCTTTTTTTGTGTTTAATTAAACAAAGAAAAATTGATATACATATAAAATGACGATTGATATGACAATACTTAAATTAGTAGCCATGCCGACTATAGGTAAGGTCTTATATTTAAATGTAATGGCATAAGACAGTACTGAAACACCTATAGGTAATAACCAACCAATAAGTAACGTCGTTTTGATCATTGGTTCATCAACAGGTAAGAAGAAATGAACAAGTAATCCCATTAATAAACCAAAGCCATAATGAAATGCTAAGTATTTAACAACAATCGGTAAGTATGCTTTTTCGATTTTAAAATTCAAGAATAAACCTAATAAGATCATGGATAATGGCATATTCGCATTTGCAATAATTTCAAAGAAATCTATCGCTTTGTCAGGTACTTTAATGCTCATTATATTTAAGATAAACATAATCATATATGTCATAAGTGGAACGGTCTTTAATAAATTTAAACCCATTCGTTTAAAGTCAAATTGATCGCCACCATCGTTGAAGTAACTACCAACAAAATATGTTACACCGAACATAATGATAGCTGTACCAATGTCTAACATACCAAAGTATAATAAACCATTTTTTGGCCAAATTTGTGCGACTAATGGATATGCAAACAGTCCAATATTAACTGAAGCGGCCATCATGCCCACAGTACCTCTTATTTGATTATTATATTTTTTCTTGAATAACCATATGATTAGTAGCTTTGCTATAATGCCATATAATAGCATTAATATAGGAAGCCATCCTAAAGATAAATCTAAATCAGATCCATTTAAATTTACAATCACTAATGAAGGCAAAGTAACATTTAGTACAAGTGTTGCAAGTACATTACCATCAGAAGCTTTAAAGAATTTAAGCTTCTTTAGAACGTATCCTAAAGCAATTAATAAAATAATCATTATAAATTTTTCTGTCACTTTATCACTTCTCTCATTAAACTCACATTTATCTATATTAACAACAGTTTAACTTCTATGCACACTTTTTGTTTGAAATATTAATAAATTATACTAAAATTAGTTTAGTTATATTTAATAATATCATCAAATCTTACATCAATGACTTTGGCTAAATCTGCTGGATCAAGTTCAATCTGATAGCCACGTTTACCTGCACTTACGATAAACGTAGATAATGATTCTGCATTGATATCAATTACGGTTTGATATGTTTTTTTCATACCAATTGGAGAACAACCACCTCTTACATACCCTGTAACTTTGGTGAGTTGATCAAGTGGTAAGAGTTCTAATTTTTTCTGACCAACAGCTTTACTAGCTTTTTTCATATCAAGATGTTGAACGACTGGAATAACAAAGATGAAATATTCGCGATTCCCATTTGTTAATACAAGCGTCTTATACACTTGATGTTCTGGTTTCTGAATTAATTGCGCAACTTCATGACCATCTAAATGATCTTTTCCTATTTTAAATTCATGAGTATGATAAAATATATTATATTGATCTAAGATGCGCATCGCATTGGTTTTAACTTTTTTCAATTTATCACCTACTTCATAGCTATTTTATAAAAAGGAGTGTTTAAAATGGATTTAAACCAACAACTTTCTGAACTTAAATATGATTACATACGTATACAAAATGACCTAGAAAAGAGAGAATCTACTGGTCAAGCAACCGACTTACTTGAAAAACAACTTGTCAAAATCGAAGAAGAAATCAGTAAAGTTCGCGCTCAACTTGATCAAGATTAACGAAAGGAAATGACTATGTTAATTCTCATACTTTTATTATTTACCATTATTTATCTTATTATTAGTTACTTAAGTATATACCAACTACATACGATGCTTACGCAAGCTTTAAGATTTATAATGGGGCTTATGCTTATTGTCTTTTTAGGCAGTATTGTATTTAGCTTTGCAATGCAAACTTGGTGGATATTAGCTGTATTGGTTTGTCTCGTTATCAATGTTGAAATCACAGCATTTAAATATCGTATTAAAGACCAAAAAGCGATTCAACTACTCAATTATATGTCGATCTTTATATTGATCATATTTGTGATTTTATTATTTATAGTGTTTTAATACCCTAAAGCATATCGACAAAATCTCATTTATGTGAAAAAGCTGAGAATATTTATTTCTCAGCTTTTTTTATTTGTATAAGTGAGCTAGACCTTGCAACCTCTTAGCACCTTCCAATAGTTCGTCATCACTTAACGCTAATGAGATTCTGACATAATTTTGACCATTATCGCCAAATGGTATACCTGGTGCGACTAATATAGAAACCTCTTGTAATAAGTATTCTACAAATGCTTCTCCATCATAATCTGGAGGTGTTTGTAACCAAAGGAATATACCACCTTTCATTGGCTCAAATGGTATACCTACTTCTCTTAATGACGCTTCAAATTGATCTCTTCTCGTCTTAAATATTTCATTTTGTTTAATAAGAAAATCATCACATTCATTTAAAGCGACTGTACTCGCATCTTGTAATGCACCAAACATACCAGCATGTGTGTGCGTTTGGTATTTCTTTAAAGCAGCAATCATTTCTTTGTTACCGACTGCAAAGCCTACTCTGTAACCAGACATGTTATACCCTTTTGATAAGGAAAATATCTCTACAGCTGTTTCTTTAGCCCCTTCCGATTGAAGAATACTCGGATTCTTCTGATCAAATCCGAAAGCACTATATGCAAAGTCATGTATAATATTTGTTTGTGTATCTTTAAATTTAGCAATCGTTTCATCAAAAAACTCAGTATTTGCAACAGAGCCTGTTGGATTATTTGGATAAGTTAAATAAATTAATTTTGTCTTATCTAAGATTTCAGGTTCTATTTCATCCCACTGTGGTAAGTATTGATGTTCAGGCGTTAATTCTAAAGAATATGGTTTAGCACGAGCGAGTAGAACACCTGCTAAATAATCTGTATAGCCTGGATTCGGTAATAACACAAAGTCATTAGGCTCTACGACACAAATCGGTAAACCGACTAAACCATTTTTTGTACCATATAAAATACATACTTCCTCTTCTTTATCTAAATCCACATCATATTGCCTCTTATAAAAATCTACAATCGCTTGTTTAAACGTGTCTTTACCATGAAAAGCACCATATTTCTGATTTTCTGGATTTTGTACAGCTTTTATAAATTCATCTACGATAACTTTTGGCGTTTCACCATCTGGGACACCAACCGCCATATTAATTAACGGTAACGGACCATGTTCAACCTTACGACCCATTGTCTTTCCAAAGTAACTGTCTGGTATTTCTGATAATAGTTTTGATATTGGCACAATAACGACTCCTCGAAATAAAATTCTTCAGACTATTTTTTGTATATGAATATATTCTATCAAAGTATGAAACACGAACAAGTATTTTCTTATTAAATTACTAAGAAATAAATCATAATAGGTATATGGAATGGTTACTCAGGTTGCTTTTATTAGGATAGGCCTCCTTAGTTACAATTCTCTCGACTTTTGTTACTAACGGCGCCAATATATATTTACTACATACAAAAACCCCTCCTTGTCTCATAGACATGGAGGGGTTAATCATCTATTCTATACGTTCTTTCGGTCTTTTAAATATTGCTCGCTTAAATTTCATAATGATTTCATATGAAATTGGCACAACTAATAGTGTTAATAATGTTGAAGAAATCAATCCACCTATTACTGTAATTGCTAATGCTTTTGAAATAAGAACAGAACTTCCGCCACCAAATAATAGTGGTACTAATGCCCCGATTGTCGCAATAGCTGTCATTAAGATAGGTCTTAAACGCGTGCCTGCTGCTTCTATTAATGCTTCTCTTGTAGTCATGCCCGCTTCTTCCATATTAATCACTCTATCTATTAATACAATCGCATTCGTTACAACAATACCAATCAACATTAACATACCAATCATACTTGGTACGGATATTGTCTCTTGTGTAATTAACAGTCCTGCGATTACACCAATAATAGATACTGGTAATGAGAATAATATTGCAAATGGTGCTAATCCACCTTTGAATGTTAATACGATTACTAAATATACGATTAGAATCGCAGCGCCCATCGCAAGCAACAGCTGTTCTATTGCTTCGTTGATATCATCGTTTGTACCGCCAACATTTAATTCAACATCTGTTGGTGTATCAATTTTAGAAACTTTTTGATTAACATCTGTTGTCACTTTAGCAACATCGTCTGCCGTGATTTTCGCATCTACAGAAACAGAAATTTTGTCATTTTCTCTTGTGATTGTATCTGGTGAAGTTGTTTTCTTCAATGTCGCAATATCACTTAGTTTCACATCTTTACCTAATGGAGATGTAATCTTAGTATCTTCTAATTTCTTCTCTGACCAATCAGTTTCTTCTTTTTTAGTCAGTTTAACATCGATAGATTTACCATCATCATTCAATTTAGTAACGACTTTTTCTTGTGTAGTTTGATTAAGCGTCATAGCAATTTGACCTGCAGAAAGTCCTAATTTGCTCGCTTTGTTTTGATCAACTTTCACATCGTATTGCTCATAAGATTTAGAAAGGTTCGAACTTACGTTTTCTACACCTTTAACTTTCTTCATTTCTTTCTCTACATCTTTAACTGTACCTTCTATAGCTTCAGTTGATGGACCTGATACTTTTACAGATACTTCGTTCGCTGTACCGCCAGTAGAGAAATCTTGTTGTTTCCATTCACCTTTATGGTTGAATTTACCGATATGATCCATGACTTCTTTACCGACATTATCCCAGTTAGGCGTATCTTTATCGTATTTAACCATTAAAGCCATGTCATTTTTGGCAGAAGGATTAAATGGATTTTCTCCACCTACACTATATTGAACAAATTCTACGTTTTTATCTTTTGATAAATATTTCTCAGCTTGTTCACCGTTTTTAACAACTTGATCTTCTTTTTCTCCTGGTGAAGGTTTATAAGTTAGTGCTAACATTTTATCTTCACCTGTATCGATAAACGATTTACCGATATAAGGTGTAAATACAAGTGCAATACTTGCGATAACAAGCACAATACTTAATACAATAACGAGCCATTTATGATTCAAATTCCATTTTAAAATACCTTTGTATTTATCCGCTAACCAATGTCCTCTTTCTTTCTTATCTTTCTTAATTCCATTTCTAAAGAAAATGTGTGAAAGTACTGGCACGATTGTTAATGCTATGAGTAGTGAAGCTAATAAACTAAATGCTACTGCTAAAGCAAATGGTCTAAACATTTCTCCAATTTGTCCAGTTACAAAAGCTAACGGTAAGAATACGACAATTGTAACGATTGTTGAAGACATGATTGGAATAAACATTTCTTTCGTCGCACTTGTTATCAGTTTACTACCTTTCAGTTCTTCACCTTTATCCGACATGCGTCGATAAATATTCTCTATAACAACAATGGAGTCATCAATAACACGTCCAATTGCAACTGTTAATGCCCCTAAAGTTAAGATATTTAATGAAACATCCATCGCTTTTAGACCGATGAGTGCCATTAATAATGACATTGGAATAGAAACCATCGCGATAATAGTTGATTTAATATCTCTTAAGAAGAACATAATGATAATAACTGCAACGATAGAACCGATTAAAGCTTTCTCAACCATTGTCGATACTGAGTCTTTAATTGTTGATGCTGTTTCCATCAATTGTACAGATTCTATGTTCTTATGATCTTTCTTATAAGCTTCAAGTTCTTTGTCTACATTATCAACGACATCTACTAAATTGGCATCTGTAGATTTCGTTACTTGAAGAGCTAAAGCATCTTTACCATTTGTTTTAGAAATTGAATCTCGTTTCTTCTCTTGTTTAACATCTGCGATATCAGATAATTTTACAGATGGGATACTTTGAGATGCGCTACTATCACTTGATTCAGAACCCTCTTGACCTTGTTGAGCTTGCTGGCCTTGTTGTGATTGACTTGCTGCACTTTGCTCTCCACCACTTGAAGCACCACCTGTCATAGGTATTTCTAAATCTTTCAGCGCTTTAATTGAAGTGAACCTTCCATCTACGACGATTGATTTCAAATCATCACCAAATGTATATAAACCTAAAGGTGATTCTTTCGTAGCACCGTCGATATATTGAAGCACTTCATCTTCACTCATACCACGTTTCGTTAATTCATTTTGGTCAAATTCTAAATTAACTTCTTCTAAAGTTTGACCAGACAATGATACATTTTGAACGCCGTCTACTTTTTCAAGTTTAGGTATTAAATCTGATTGCATTTGCTTTGTGACTTTTTCAAGATCATCATCTTTATCAGAAATTGAATAACTCACAACTGGGAATGAGTACATAGACATTCTACTCATATCCGGATCTTGAACACCATCAGGTAAATCTAACGCTTCTAGTTTCTTTCTTAATTCAGTCTCAGCTTCATCCATGTCTGTCTGATATGTATATTCTAATGTAATTGCTGAAGCATTTTCTAAAGACTGACTTGTTACATTTTGTACACCTTCTAGATTTTGAACTTCTTTTTCAACTGGTTCTGTTACATTTTCTAGTACACTTTCAGGTGTTGCACCTGGATATGGCGTTGTAATTGTTATAACAGGTGTTGTAATATCCGGTAATAACTCTAGTTTCATTTTAAACGCTGAATATATGCCGCCAAGCAAAATAATAATTGTCATAAGCAAAATAGCAAATTTATTATTCAGCGAGAACTTGATCATTTTTTGAACCACTCAACTTCCCCCTAATTTATGATTTGTAAATAATTGTATAATAATTTAACGCTGAAACATACCTTATACATAAAGAAAGCACTAAAATTTTAATAATTTAAAGTTTTAGTGCCTTAATCTTATGTCTAGTTTCTCTTGATTTTCTTTTCGATTTTTCTTTTATAAGTGACTACTGCTGGCTTAACTTTCTCGATTGCAGTGTAAAGTGGTTTATTTAACACATAATCAAATTCACCGATTTTCTCACTTAAATAAGTACCCCAAACTCTCTTGAATGCCCATAATCCATAATGTTCATGGTCTTGGTCTGGATTATTGTCTGTACCACCGAAGTCAAACTTAGTAGCGCCTTTTTCTTTAGCAAAGCGCATCATTTCAATAATCATGCGATGATTCGGTAAAAACTCACGATATTCATTTGATGACGCACCATATAAATAATATGATTTCTTACCTGAGAAGATTAAGATACCGCCAGATAAATACACGCCATCTGGTTTTTTACTTTTTAATTCTTCCATTTCTTGAATACGTTTTTCAAAGTTACCTAATTTTTCATCAGCATCATTTAACTGATTAACGACTTTCTTAGTTTGTCTTCTATTTGCTAATTTTTCTTTCTCTTCAAGTAGTGCATCACGTTCTTTAAATAAGTCTTTTAAGACTGTATCAGGCACAACTTTAACTAAGAATAATTCACAGTCGCCATCTGGATGTAAATGATCATAAATATTCTCAAAGTATGAAACATCTCTTGTTAAGAAATTATCTCTCTCACCAGTTTCTTCCATGATTTTCGCAAAGATTTTTAAGTCGTCACGGTTACCAATAACTAATTCAGTACCTCTTTTTAAAGAGTTTCTAACACGTGAACGGTTTCGTTTATCAAAGCTTTGCATTAAGTCTTCTTCAGGTTGATCGATTTTAGTGATCATCGTCATTCTAGGTTGAATATATTTCTTACTTAATCCATCTTCAAAACCTTTATGTTCAAATCCTAATGAAGTTAAATATTCAAGAACACCTTCAGATTGATCCACTTCTATATCTGGGTCAATTTTAATGGCATAACTTTTCTCATTACGTGCGATTTCTTTAGATAATTCAAAAAGTACTTTAACAGATGTTTCGTCTTTATAATCAACAACAAAACCTCTAGATATGTAACATAATGTATATGGTAGCTTTGGCACTTTCTTAAATAAAAGTTGTGCTACACCTGTTATCTTTTCACCATCGCCCACTGCTATACGACGAGAATACCAACCTGTAAGCTTTTTGGATTCTGCCCACTTTGTAAGTTGCAACATATCACCATTTGGATGTTGCTTTACAAATTCATCATGTTGCTCATGAGTGATATTCATTTTCTTTATCGTCATTTATAAATCTCCTTTTTATCAATTCGTCTTTTAATTATACAATGAAACGTACTATAATTTCACGCAAAAGACCAATATTTGTTATACTTGTCATATAAAACATACAGTTAGGATTGAAATATATGAGACAACTTGTTCTAACGCTTTTTATTATTATAAATATCATACTGATTGCGGTCAGTCTAAATTTTGATAGCACGATTAATTATTTAAGCTATCGTATCATAACTGTTGCCTTCACCTTGCTACTAAGCATCGTCTTTATTCTTGAGAACGCTCGTAAATCTATATTATTTATAGCCATTATAAGCACCTTAATTGCACTCGTGCATTTAGGCATTATTATTCAAAGCGTCTATCTCAGTGTTTATGCAAATTAGCTTTGAATTCGTAACACGCGCCTTTAAATAAAATGCGCGTGTCTTTTTTTATATTTGTTGATGAGAGTGATAATGTCGTGTATTTCTCTTCAACATCCTCTGTAAGTTTAATGACAACATCATCTTCTATAAAGCTTAACTTAATATAATTTTCGCTTTTCTCAATCTCTTTCAATCCATACCATGATTGCCAATTTTGACTTGATTCATGAATATTCTTCACTTGAATCGTCACTTCATCGATTGATAAATCATCATGAAAATTAGCTTTTAAAGATGCTGCTCTTTGTTCATCACTTTCTCCCCACTGAATGATGAATGGTAAATTTAAATCTTGCTTATCATCTAAATATAGTAATTGCCATTTTATCATTGTGCCGTCCGGTTTTGTTCTCGACATTTCAATTGGTCCTACTATATCTAAATCAAATTGCTCTAGATGAGTCTTAACGTTATCGATATTTTGTGTTCTGAGGCAGATCCTTTTAAATCCTTCTTGTACATGCGTATCTTTAAATGTATTCGCAAAGCTTAATCTACCTTCTTCTGTTTGAGCATATGAACGTGCTAAAGCTGCATCAAAGACATCAATCCACTCTATATAATGTAAATCTATATAACTTAATTGATTGTATGTTCCTAATTGCGTATGTTTACCACCTTGGATGGATTGTATATATTGATGTGGAAATTCAATTGATTCTATACCATCTACGTAATGAATAATATGATCAAATTTTAAATTCATGTACATACCCTCCTACTTTTAAGCTGCTCTTTTAAACACTTTACTATTAATGAAGAATAAAATAATCAACAATATTGAAACGATAATGATCGTCAGGACATATGGATATACTTCATGTTCTCCTTTTATACCCACTAATGGTGAAACGATACCACCGAATAGAAATTGAGATAATCCTAATAAACTTGCCGCACTTCCTGCGCCGCCTTTATTGTTAGCCATCGCAATAGAAAAACCTGTCGTACCAATTGCAGATACTGGACTAACGAGTATAAAGAATCCAATCATTAATATCCAAATTGATAAACCATTCATTAATGTGATTGAAACGATAATTACACCTATAATTTGAATCATGCCGAATAAACGCATAAGTACATGTTCGTCATAATAGTCGACTAATTTATTAATAATTTGACCGGACAATATTAATCCAAGTCCATTAAAAGCAAACATACAACTAAAAGCTAATGGTGAAATATGATAGACAGATTGCGTTATGAATGATGAAGCGGATATGTAACTAAATAGCAACGCGTATGTACAACCTTGTATAAATAAAGGCATTAAAAATTTTGGACTTTTGAGTAAATTTTTAAAGTCTATTAGTACTTCACTGATTCTACCTGATGAACGTTCTTCTACTGGTAATGATTCTGTTAATTTTACTGAAGATAAGCTAAACATAATAAAGCCGAATATCGTTAATAAAATAAAGACTACTTTCCAAGTTGAGAACGATAATATAATACCACCCAATACAGGTGCTAAAATAGGTGCTACACCATTAACAAGCATTAATATCGCTAAGAATTTCGTTAAAGCTTTACCTTTATATAAATCACTGGAAATTGCCCGGGAAATAACTGCCCCTGCCCCACCAGTAAAACCTTGTACAAATCGTAATGCCATCATGACGTATATATTAGGTGCAAATACACATAGTATTGAAGCAACTGTATAAACAATTAATGCAACCATGAGTGGTCGTTTACGCCCTATAAAGTCAGATAGTGGCCCGACAAATACTTGTCCAACTGCTAAACCAACCATAAAGAGTGTGAGCGTCAATTGTGTATTTGACGTTGTAGTATCAAAATCACGACTAATTTCTGGTAATGCTGGTAAATACATATCTATTGAAAATGGTCCAAATGCGGTTAATAAACCGAGAATCACGATTAAAAATAATGAAGGCTTTGCCATCTTTTGTTCGTTCATGAAATACGCTCCTTTTATATCTATTACCTAATATTATTGCTTAACAATTTTCAAATAGCAATGTTATATGTGAACACTTATTAAAATACTTTACTTTCAGATAGTCATCCTTCAAAATATAGTCAGAAACTTAGAATCGGAGTGGAAACATGAACATTTTTTTAACAGGTGCTACGGGATTTGTAGGTGCAGAGTTAATACAATCACTTGCAAAAGATGCACAAAAGCAATTTTATGTATTATACAGGAGTGAGCAGAAGAAAGATCAATTGCTCAATAAATTAAATCCATCGTATCATTCAAGAATTCACTTTATTAATGGTGACATTACAGAAACATTATGTGGTGTATCTGAAAGTGATATTGAAACGATACCTCAAATAGATAAATTTTATCATTTAGCTGCACTCGTCAAATTTAATTTCGAACTTGCAGATGATCTTTATCAAATCAATTATATCGGTACACAACATGCTTTGGACTTAGCAGAACAAATACAATCAAAGCATTTTTTATATGTCTCAACAGCCTATACGGTTGGTGAACAAGAACGCGGTAACGAAGTACTTCATTCAATCGATTCACCTACAAATAATCCTTATGAAGCGACTAAAATTAAAGCTGAACATATCGTGATGCAAAGAAAAACAATGGCAACATCAATCATACGTCCAGCAATTATAATAGGCGATTCCGTAACAGGAGAAGCAGATTCAAACTTTACGCTGTATGGCTTTATGAAAGCATTAAAAGTCTTCAAAAGACGTGTAGAAAAAAAGAAAGATCATTCAATATATAGACTATTTGGAGATGCAAGTCATACGTCAAATTTCGTACCCGTTGATTATGTTGTACAAGTACTCACAGTGGCATGTGATTATGCAGAAAATCATAAGATTTATCATGCAATCAATCAGAACCCACCATCAAATCACTTTATATTTGAAACAATCAAGAAACACTTAAACTTCCATCAATTAGAAGTTGCACCAATGAGTGAGATAAACACAATAACAGATGAAGAAAGAGTGCTGAATAGTTTTATCGATGTATTTGCACCTTACTTCTCTAAATCTATCAAATTTAATGATGAGAATACGGGAGAAATGCTCAAAAAAGCAAACGAACAAACACTCGTACTTTCAAAAGAAACGTTAGATATGATTATCGGAAAATATTTTATGAAATAATAAGCAAGCTAGGACAATGAGATTGTCCTAGCTTGTTTTTAGATATATTAGAATGTGCTAACTTCCATTATTTCGAATTGTGGTAGTTAGAATGCTGTAACTTCCATTATTCCGAATTCTGGTAATTAGAACGCTGTAACTTCCATTATTCTGAATTCTGGTAATTAGAATGCTGTAACTTCCATTATTCTGAATTGTGGTAATTAGATATGCGCTCACTTAGAGACATTTCTCGGAATTCTGTCACTAACGACGCCTCTTACGGACATTTCTCAGAATTCTGTCCCTAATTTCTAATTTAACCACCTATATAGTTCATATTAATTTTATTTTTCTTTCGTCTTGCTACTGTAGCTGCTGTTCGTTCATCTGAGTATCTGTCATCTCTTATATTCCATAAATACTTTAATGTGCTTAATAATTCTTCGTCTGTCTTACCGCTTCTTAGCTCTGATTTTATATCATATCCATTCTTTTCAGCGAATAAGCAACCATAAAATTTACCGTCAGATGAAATTCTTGTTCGTGTACATGATGAACAAAATGATGCTGATACACTCGTGATCAAACCAAATTGTGCGCCGTTATCTTTATGGCGATAGTATGTTGCAACTTCTCCAAAATAATTGGCGTCCACTGGTTCTACATCATAGGCAGAAGAAATGATTTTTAACATTTCTTTCTTAGTGACGACTTTATCAAAATTCCACCCGTTATCATTACCTACATCCATAAATTCTATAAATCTTACGATAATGTTTTTCTCTTTAAAATGCTCAACAAGTGGTAATATTTCTTGGTCGTTCACCCCTTTTTGGATCACGACATTCACTTTAACTTTTAAACCTATGCTTACTGCATAATCTATTTGATCGAGTATTTGAGAAGCGGATATTTGACGATTATTAATCGATTTAAATAATTCATCATCCATTGCATCTATACTTACATTCACTCTTCGTAGTCCTGCATTGTATAAATTTAATCCATGTTTTTTTAACAACATACCATTTGTCGTTAGTCCGATGTCTTCTATACCTTCTATTTTGTTCAAAGCTTCTACAAGCTCATATAGATTTCGTCTTAGAAGCGGTTCTCCGCCTGTAATTCTAATTTTCTTTACACCAAGTGAGCTGTATAACTTAGATAATCTCGTAATTTCTTCAAAACTCAATAATTCTTCTTTAGGTAAGAAGACGTAATCATCTCCAAAAATTTCTTTTGGCATACAGTAATCACAACGAAAATTACATCGGTCGGTAACGGATATTCTTAAATCTCTAATTGGTCTTCCTAATTTATCTTTGATAGGTTGATGCATCGTAACGCCCCCTCTACCTATACAATCGTTAAGACTCGGCTTTTTCTAAATCTTCAATGTAATTTATATTTTGGTACCAATTAGTTGAATCTTTCACATTTGATACATCTAACCATTGTGAAGGTTTCTTTTCATATATATCTTTCATTCTAAAAGCTTCATGGCCTAACGCTTCTTTAATGTCCGCTTCAACACGATGACTATAAAATGCTAACGTCGGCATTTTTTTACCATTTGCTTCGTATCCAGCAATGTCTAGCTGTTCTTCCATTACACGCGAAATAAAAAATTGATATAAATGACTAATCGCTTTTTCGGTAATTTTAGGTGTATCGCATGCAATCACAAAATAACATTCCGAATCATGTTTTTGCATAACGCTATAAATCCCACCTAAAGGACCATTATTTTTGTACTTTGATAAATCTACGACAACATCATGGTGATTGAATGAATCTTTCAATTCTTCACTCGTACTAATCACAACTTTTTCAAATAAATTCGTTTGATTTAAAGTTTGAATGATTTTTTCATAAAATACTTCTCCATTAATTGTCGCTAACGCTTTTGGTGAACCGAATCTACTGGACTTACCGCCAGCTAGAACTATTGCTATCATTTTCTCTTTACCCTCCACTAACTGGTGGAATCAATGCAACAACATCTTGGTCTGTTATAACACTTGATTCTTGCACAAATTCCTCATTTACAGCAACTTGAAAAGTTTCATCCTTTAACTCTGGATGCTTCTCAACTAAATATTGCTTAAAGTTTAACACAGAGTAGTCTTGGTTAAGAGTTATTTGCTCTTCATTTATGTTTATTATTTCTTTTAAATGAGCAAAATACAATACTTTCATTATTCACCCTCCATTTGAATAGAAGAATGGTATTGTTTTTGACTGCCTTGCCATTCTTCCCCATCTTCCCATATTTCTTTTTTCCAGATTGGTACGATTTCTTTAATCCTTTCAATCGCATATTCATTCGCCTTATAAGCATCTTGTCTATGCGGTGAAGATACACTGATAACAACAGCTATATCTGAAATTTGTAATTCACCAATTCTATGTGCAATTGCAACTATTGTACCTGGCCATTTTTCTTTAATTTCATCACCTATTTGAGCTAATTTCTTCTCCGCCATTGGGATGTATGCCTCATAAGCTAAGTACTCGGTTTTAATGCCTTTTGTCCATTCTCTAACATGTCCTGTAAAGACAACAACTGCTCCTTGTTTTTCATTGAGTGTCCAGTTTCTGTATTGCTCAGGATTTATTGGATCATTGACGATTTCAAATTGTTTCACTTCTACACCTACTTTTTCAACCAATTTTCAAACCAAACTATAAAGTCTTTCTTTTCTTCAAGTTTAAACGCATCAAACTGATATACAATATTGTGTAATGTTTGTGCTAAATCTTCAGATTGCTTCGTCAAAAGTACTTTTGGAAAATGATCATGCTTAAATCCTTCAATTAATAGCACATCAGGCTCAACAGACAAATCTTCATCTATTATTTGCTGTAGTGACTTCTCTTCATACGTTACTCTCTCTATTAATTGTTTACCCAACACGATACTTTCTTTAGCACCGCTGTTTATAAATGTTAAACTGTCTACCTCTTTATGATTTAAAGAAATTTCGTCTGCACCGTGCCCATGGTGTTTAATTGTAGATACTGTTAATTGCTGAATGCGGCATTCTTTAATTAATTCATTTATTAATGTTGTTTTACCACTATTTTTATAACCAACTATTTGTAAAATTTTCATAGTGTTAATTTACTTTCATATGACTGATGGTCTGTTAATAGAACTTTTACATCGTCACCTTTTTGATAGCCTCTAGTTCCACTAGGTAAAATAATCATACCATTACTTTTAGCAATCGCGACTACCGCATTTGATTTATTAAATCCTGACGGTTCAGCATAAACACCTTGTGAAGTGAATGATAATTTACCTCTAATAAATCTCGTAAATGGGTTGGCTTTTTTAAAGTCTTCATTCAACTTCGCATCTATAATGACTGGGTAAATAGCATCTGCAGACATCATTTTTTGAATGGTTGGCTTAGTAAACAAATGAAATCCTGAGTAACAAGCTGATGGATTCCCTGATAAACCAAACAACATCTTCTCATCTTTGTAAGCAACCGTTGTTACGCTACCTGGTCTCATTTGCACTTTATTAAAGAGCACTGTTGCACCAATTGCATCATACACTTTCGGTAAATAGTCAAAGTCTCCAACTGATACCCCACCTGTTGTAATCACGATATCATCTTGTGACATTGCTTTTTCAACAATATCAATGCACCCTTGTAAGTTATCTTCTTGAATGTTATATGTAGTAGCTTCGATATCAACTTCTTTACATAAAGATTCAATCATTGGACCATTTGAATTTCTAATCTTACCTGGTTCTAATGGATCATTTAGTCCTACTAACTCGCTACCTGTTGCGATGACGGCAACGGTTGGCTTTTTGGATACTTTTACAGTTTGGTAACCAAATGTTGCCAACACTGCAATAACACCACTATTTATACGCTGTCCTTTATGTAAGACGTATTCATTTTCTTTACATTCTTCGCCTTGAAACGCAACATTTTCACCTTCCGTAAATGGTTTACGAATAGTAAATCCTGTTTCTGTTTCCACCGTTTGTTCAAACATTACAACTGCATCTGCACCTTCTGGTATAGGGGCGCCAGTCATAATACGTACCGCTTCTCCACTATTTAAACTCACGCTTGAAGCTGTTCCAGCACCGATATGATCTACAACTTTAAATGATATTCTATTCTCTCCTGTTGCCCCTTTAGAATCAGCACTTTTAATTGCGAACCCATCGTAAGGTGACTTATCAAATCGAGGAATATCGTAAGTTGCTTGAATATCTTCAGCAAGTATATAGTTTAGACTTTCATTTATTGATACTGTTTCTGTCTCTAATTGCTTTACTACTTTGATAACACGTTCAATTGCTTCTTTTACTGGTATAGGTGTTCTCATTTCAACTGCCAATTGTCTACACTCCCTATCAATTTATTTAAACTTACATGTTATAATATCTTTAGAAAGGATGATGATTTTGTCTGAATTTACACATTTTAACGAGCAAGGCCATGCAAAAATGGTCGATGTCTCAGATAAAGAAACAAGCACACGTATCGCAATTGCAAACTCAAGTATTAAAGTAAATCAAACAATCTATGATCAAATAAAAAATGCAACAAATAAAAAAGGCGATGTACTTGGTACAGCACAAATTGCTGGCATTATGGCTGCTAAGAATACAAGCCAATTGATACCTATGTGTCACCCACTTCAATTAACAGGCATCGATATTTCTTATGAATGGGATAAAGATGAACCATACACAATAAATATTTCAGCAACCGTTAAGACGAAAGGTCAAACAGGTGTAGAAATGGAAGCTTTAACTGCTGCAAGTGTTACAGCTTTAACAATATATGATATGTGTAAAGCCGTTGATAAAGGTATGATTATAGGTGAAACATATTTATCTTATAAGACTGGTGGCAAAAACGGCGACTTCAAACGCCAATAGTTATTTATTAAGCTCATGTACTAAATGATTCAATTCTTTAGTTATGAGCTTTTCCATTGCTAATTTAACTGCACCTGTAGAACCCGGTATTGAAATAATAACTTGATGCCCGACTGTACCTGCAATGGCTCTAGAAAGTATGGCTCTCGTACCTACATCTTCTGTATAACTTAAATATCTAAATATCTCACCAAATCCTTCTATTTCTTTATCTAGTAAAGGTTTAATCGCCTCAATCGTCACATCTCTTTGACTAATACCTGTACCGCCAGTTGTAATAATGGCGTCTACATCTTTACTTAACCACTCATTTACTTGTGTTTGAATTTCAGTGACATCATCTTTAACAATTTGATAATGCCCCTCTTTAATTTCAACATTGAGATCTTTCAAATATTGTTGAACAAGTTGTCCACCTTTATCTGTTTCTTTCGTTCTCGTATCACTTACGGTTAATACTGACACATTTATAAGACGATCTATTCTATTAACTACACTCATCGATTTAACTCCTATCCAAACATATTCTCAACAAACTGTCTGCCTTCTTCTACAGAATCCAAATCATGAATTAATAATCTACCATTATTAAATGCTACGACACGATGGTCATCGTATAAATACTGAATCATATACGCATTAGAACGGTGCAATAATCCATTTTGAGCAACAAACTTTTCAATTGCTGGTCGATTAAGTTTCTCGTTTATATATTGAACAGTATGACGGCCACATAATTCAGTTAGTTGTTTGTCTGAATTTGATAATTTTGAATAAGTTGGTTCTGCTCCACAAGTCTCACAATCGTCTCGTTTCATTTGTTCAAATCCAAATGATTGATGTTCACCGAACCAAACGTCACCGTACGTAATTCTAGGTGTAAATGAATAACCAGCTAATATTTTAAGTGCATCTGCAACTTGTAAACTTGCTGCAATTGTTACTGCAGGATTTATCACGCCTACTGTGTCACAAGTTCTGTTAATCACTGGCAATTGTGGTAATACACAGTTGAAGCAAGGTGTTTCTTTAGGCACAAAAGTCGCTTGAACATAAGTAGATTCTAAGCATGCGCCATATATCCACGGAATATTCATCTTGTACGCAAAATCATTAATAATTTGTCTTGTATTAAAATTATCTGTCGCATCAATAATAATGTTTGAGTAACGCGCAACTTCGTATAATAACTTTGCATCACATTGCGCAATATAAGATTTTATTGTAATGTCTTCACGAATTTTCTTTAAATGTCTTTCTGCTGCTACAACTTTAGGCAACATTTCTTTAATATCATTCTCTATAAATAATGTTTGTCTTTGTAAGTTTGACGATTCAACATAATCTCGATCAATAATATTGAGTCTCTTTATACCCGATCTAGTCAACTGTTCAGCAACATGAGTACCAAGTGCACCCATGCCTACAATAGTGACACTCGCTTGTTCAATTCTTTCTTGACCTTGTTCTCCAATTTTATCGAATAAAATTTGACGAGAATAACGTTCGTTCATTTATATCAACCTTTCACGAATCTCTTTAACTCTATTATAGAGTTAAACGCTTTTATCCTCAATTAATTATAAGGCTGAAGCAACACATTGCCTCAGCCTTTTTAATTTTAAAGACAAACAACTAAACATGCTTTCTTTCTATTTTAGTCATATGCATCATTGTAATGAGTGCAAGCACACCAAATATAGCAAGCATAAAGAATGCTAAATGATTTGAACCAGTTAAACTCGTTACTAACGTTATAATTAATGGTGGGAAGAATCCGCCGAGACCACCCATCATAGATACGATTCCGTTTACAACACCTGCTTCTTTTGTGAAGTATGTTGGTACAAGTTTAAATACAAGTCCATTACCAATACCTGCACAAACACTTATCGTTAAACAGCCAATTGTAAACAAGATGAGATGATGTGATATTGAAAGGACGATTGCGCCCATTATTAAACCGATAAAGAATATTTTCAATACGTTTAAAGCATTAAATTTATCTCCTAACATACCACCAATAGGTCTTAGTAATGTTGCAATCGCAATAAAGATACCTGTTCTAATACCAGCATCTACTTTATCAATTTCAAAATGACTCACTAAAAAGTTCGGCAAGAACAAACCAAATGCAACAAATGCACCAAACGTAATAAAATACCAGAAACTAAAATAGTAAAGTTTATAGTTATTGATGACTTGTTTAGTTTGTGAAATCATTGGAATTTTCACTTTAGGTTCTTCTTTATCTCCAAAGATAAACATTAATACTGCGAAGATAAGTAATACGATTAAATAAAGTTGTACAGTATGTTGCCATCCGATAATACCTGCTATTGGAGGCGCTAAAAATGATGATACAGCTGTCCCTAAATTACCCATTCCATAAATACCATTCGCAAAACCATGCTTTTCTTTTGGAAAATATTTAGGAATAGAAGTAACACCTACTGAAAAGATTGCACCACCGAGACCTATAAAGAATCCTGCAACCATCAATCCTGTAGTTGAATGTGCTTGGCTTAAATAAAATACTGGAAACAATAAAATAATAAAACTCACTAAAAATACAAGTCTAGAACCTAATAAGTTCGTATAGTAGCCAATTGGTATTCTTAAAATCGATCCTAAAATAACGGGTATTGCTAAAATAATAGCTTTCTGACCTTCTTCTACACTTATATCTTGTGTAATATAAGGCATTAAAGGTGCGAGTATACTCCAAACCATGAATCCTGCCATTAAACTAAAGGTTTGGAGCGGTAGTTGAACTTTTCCTAAGTTGTTTCTCATGTTTTTCACCCTTCGAAATTAATCTTTATGTATAATCTTTCCAATATTATTGTAGGTTATTTGTGAAAAAGCGCACATAAGGATATCCCCTTATTGAAACACGGAAAATCCCTATATTCATTTATAAATTCAATCCGATAAAAAACATAAAAAGACCTGATAAACTGAGGCTTTTGGGCCACAATTTATCAGGTCAATTTTGTTTTAGAAGTCTAATAATTTTTTCTTCATAGCATATTCAACTAATTCTGGACGCGATTTTAAACCAAGTTTATCCATAATTCGCGCTTTATGTGCTTCAATCGTTTTGACAGAAACGAATAATTTCTCCGCAATTTCTTTATTACCATAGCCCTTTGCGATTAAAGGTAAGATTTCTAGTTCTCTTTGAGACAATATTTTAAAAGGATCAGAAGTACTTTGCTCATTGTTATCTTGATGATTAAAGAGTTCATTCACTAGTGAACTTGTAACTTTAGAATCAATATACATATCGCCTCTATATATCGTTCTTACAGCATGTATCAATTCTTCATCTGGTGCATTTTTTAAAATATATCCTTTAGCACCACTTCTTAATACATGAAATAAATATTCTTCATCATCAAACATTGTTAATATTAATATTTTAGTTTGCTTAAAGTCTTCTGCTATTTTACCAGTTGCGATTAATCCTGATTCACCAGGTGGCATACTTAAATCCATGATCAATACATCTGGTGAATGTTTTGCAACCATTTGATATGCTTCTATACCATCTGCAGCTGTCGCAACAACTTCCATGTCTTCTTGATAATTCAAAATCATTGAAAAGCCTGTTCTCACCACTGCATGATCATCTGCTATTACGATTTTCATATATACCACCCACCATTTATGCTATTGGTACATTCAATTTAATATTTGTACCTTTTTTAAGTTTACTTTCGATATTGATTTTACCGCCAACAATTTCAGCACGTTCCTTCATACCATATATACCAAGTCCTGAACCTTTTGGCTGACTGCCTAATACAAAGCCATTTCCTTGGTCAGCAATTTCAACTTCTATTTCATTGCCATCACAAGACATATGTACATCAACACTATCCACATTAGCATACTTCAATGCATTAAACACCGCTTCTTGTACAATTCTATATACGACCGTTTCTATCTCCGTATTAAAACGTTTAATAGATGAATCATAATGATAGTGAACATGGAAGCCGAAATTTTTCTCAAGCTGTTTAAAATATGACTTAAAAGCTGCGTCTAATCCAAGGTCATCTAATGATGAAGGTCTTAGTTCTAAAGATAAGTTTCTAATATCATCGATTAATCGAGACATTAACGTTTCAATATGTTGAGACTGCTGCTTCAATTCGTCAATATCATTCTGATATTTCAATAATCTAAGTTCAACACTGACATTAAGCAATTCTTGAACAACACCGTCGTGTAACTCTCTAGAAATTCTTTTACGCTCGTTTTCTTGTGCGGATATTGTTTTTTGGATCATCGTTTGTTGATGTAATTTCTGTTGTCTTTCAATTTGTGGCGATACATTTTGTAATGTATACACTTTAACATCGTCTTCTTGACTAATCGTTTGATAAGTCGCTGTAAAAGGTTCAACAGTCCCGCTATTCGTCTGCATAAACACTTGAAAGCTTGTGTTGCCAATTTTTGAAGACTCTAAAAAGCAGTCTCTACATGATTGTATTGCATATTCATTTGAATAACCTTCACATCTACTACAAATGGCATGTGTCAATGATGATTGATTGTCTTCTGAGATTACTCTTCGGGCAGCTTCATTCATATTAATTACCTGTCCTTTACTATTTAAAAACACAATCATTTCGCTCGTTTTTTCATAGTATTGTTTTAGTATATCCATTAATATTGAAGCATCTTCTGAACTCATGCATTCATCATATCCTTTCCATAAAATGGTCCAAAGCGATTAAAATCATTCATATCTATTTCAGGAAATAATTTATCATCTCGCTGTCCTAATAAGAGCACGCCATAAACTCTATACTTTTTCCATAATGGAATCGCAAGTAATGATGTTAATTGTTCACTTTGAACAATTGGATAGTTAAAGAGTTGATCATGATATGGGCTTTCTTTTAAGTCACGAATTTCAATAGGTTTCCCACTTTTAATAACAATTCCTGCTATCCCTCTACCGCTTCTTAAAACGATGTTTTGATATCTATGATTTAAATTTCCAGATACATATTGCCACTTTATATGAAAGTGAGCAGCGTCTTCAGAAGTCATAGCTAATCCGACAAAATCAACACCATAAGTACTACGAATAAGATCCAACTGTTCCTGAAAATTAAAATCATTAGACATTTTAAACACCTCGACTTTTTATTTATAGTTTAATTCGTTTTATGTTTTCTGTAAATAATGTAACTTCTACTAAAGTAATTAAGTGGCACACTCCAAACATGTACTAATCTCGTAAATGGCCATAAACTTGTGATTAAAAATCCTAAAATAATATGCGTCTTAAATGTTAAAGGTACGTCATTCATTAAAGCAACATCTGGTTTAAAGATTAATAAGCCTCTAAACCAAACAGAAATTGTTTGTCTATAATCAAAGTCTGGTGTTGTCGCGTTCGTCCATAATGTTGAAATACAACCCATCAATACGATCACTAACAATAATATATTTACTATAATGTCCGATGCTGAACTTAACCTTCTTACATTTTGTTTCGTGATTCTTCTAGCTGTTAACAGAACCATACCAACTAATGTCACAATACCGAAAATACTTCCAATATAAACTGCACCGATATGATATAAATGGTCATTAACGCCGACACTACTCAACCATTCTGCAGGTACACCTAAACCAACTATATGTCCGAATATAACTGGAATAATACCTAAGTGAAATAAAATACTTCCCCACATCAATTGTTTCTTCTCAATAAACTCACTAGACTTTGCTGTCCATGAAAATTGATCATATTTAAATCTGAATAAATGACCGATAATAAAAATAGCGATACATAAATAAGGATAGATAACCCATATAAATTGATTAATCACCGTTGATCACCTTCTCTTGCTCTACTACACATGATTTTAACGTTTCTCTAATTGCTTTAATCAGATGAAAATACGGACTGTTTTGTTTACCTAAAGCTTGAAGCAATCCATATGTCCCATCTTCAATGACCATCACAACAAGCGTTAAGCTTTCTTGTGCACGACTGTCACCTCTCCACTCTGCAGCATATAAGAATTCAAGCATAAGCGGTAAAAAATCTGACAGTTCATTTTGAGGCATTTCTAGCCCGAACATTTCATAAAGTACTTTTAATCTTGCAAGCATTTGTCCTCGTTCTTTTTGTTCTGTTAGCTTGTTGTATGTCATATATAACGTCGTCTTTTTTTCAAAATCAAACGTTCTTGTATACACTTCTTGAATATCATCTAATGAAATATCATGCATATTTTCCCAATATTGCTTAATGTCACGATAAGCCGGATGATTCGTATCGAAAGCTTTATCAAATGCTTTAGGATGAAAGTCTAGCTTTTCTGGATAAGTTAACTGGTTACTAAAGAAACCAAAGCTTTCTTTAAGTTCATATAATGCATCTAAATTAATCACGGAAAATCCCTCCATAGAAGTTCTCATTGTATATTTCTTGTCCGGATTTTTGCTCTGATAATCCTTGAACACCACAACCATCACAATTTGAGCCAAACATTTCGCCACCATATCCTTGGCTACCTTGTGCTCTGTAAGTATCCATGTAACCTTCTTTATGAGATGTCGGAACAACAAAACGATCTTCATGTTTAGCAATCGCGAGTAATCTATACATCGATTTCGTTTGTCTTTCCGTGAGTCCTACGCGCTCAAGTCTTGAAATATCAAAGTCTTTACCACTTGATTTAGCTCTCATATAACTACGCATCATCGCCATTTTTTGGAATGCTTCTTTAACCGTCTTCGTATCACCTGCTGTTAGCATATTCGCTAAATATTGAACAGGTAATCTCATTTCTTCAATTGCTGGGAAAATCATATCTGGATTTCTAATAGAATCTTTACCTTCAAAGTAATTCATAATCGGACTTAATGGTGGACAATACCATACCATTGGCAATGTTCGATATTCAGGGTGTAAAGGAAATGCTAATTTATATTCTATTGCCAGTTTATATACTGGTGAATTTTGTGCCGCTTCAATCCAATCATGTGAAATACCATCTTTTTCAGCTTGTTGAATAATATCTTCATCAAATGGATCTAAAAATAGATCAAGTTGTTTTTGATATAAGTCTTTTTCGTTTTCTGCAGAAGCTGCTTCTTGAACTTTGTCAGCATCATAAAGTAATACACCTAAATATCTCATACGACCTGTACATGTTTCAGAACATACTGTTGGTAAACCAGCTTCAACTCTAGGGAAACAGAATGTACATTTCTCTGCTTTGTTCGTTTTCCAGTTGAAATATACTTTCTTATAAGGACAACCTGTCATACAGTATCTCCAACCACGACATGCATCTTGGTCGACAAGTACAATACCATCTTCATCTCTTTTATACATTGCACCAGATGGACATGATGCAACACAGCTTGGGTTTAAGCAATGTTCACACAGTCTTGGTAAATACATCATAAATGTTTGGTCGAAGTTAAATTTAATTTCTTCTTCGATTTTTTGAATGTTTGGATCAGTAGGTCCTGTAACATGAGCACCCGCTAAATCATCTTCCCAGTTCGGTCCCCATTTAATATCTAATTTTCTACCTGAAATAACAGATTCTGCTTTTGCTACTGGAGAATGGTTACCTTCTTTAGCTGTTGTTAAATGTTTATAATTATATGTCCACGGTTCATAATAATCTTTCATTTCTGGCATATCAGGATTATAGAAAATTTTACCTAATGCAATTTTAGATAGTTTACTACCTGACTTTAATTCTAATTTTCCTTTTTTGTTGAGTACCCAACCACCTTTATAAGTTTCTTGGTCTTCCCAACGTTTCGGATAACCGATACCAGGTTTTGTTTCAACATTATTAAACCATATATATTCAGCGCCTGGTCTATTTGTCCATGTACTTTTACATGTGACACTACATGTATGGCATCCTATACATTTATCTAAATTCATAACCATAGCTACTTGCGCTTTAATCTTCAAGCCAATCTACCTCCTTCATTTTTCTTATTGCAACATATACATCTCTTTGGTTTCCAATTGGCCCATAGTAATTAAAGCCATAACTTATTTGTGCATAACCGCCTACTAATTGTGTAGGCTTCAAGTGGATACGTGTAGGTGCGTTATGTGAACCACCACGAGTATCTGTAATTTCTGATCCAGGTGTCTCAATATGTTTATCTTGTGCGTGATACATAAACATCGTACCTCTAGGCATTCTATGTGATACAACTGCTCTTGCTGTAACGACACCATTTCTGTTATATACTTCTAACCAATCATTATCTTTAATGTCGTTCGCCATTGCGTCTTCTTTCGCAATCCAAACAGTTGGACCACCTCTAAATAACGTCAACATATGCAAATTATCTTGGTATGTTGAATGAATATTCCACTTACCATGTGGCGTTAAATATCTTAATACTAATGTATCTACGCCGCCTTTTATGTTTTTATCTTTCGTACCAAATACCATTGGCGGCAATGTTGGTTTATAGATAGGTAAGTTCTCACCAAACTGTAAGAATACTTCATGATCAATATAATAACTTTGTCTACCTGTTAACGTTCTAAAAGGTACAAGACGTTCGATATTTGTCGTAAATGGCGAATATCTTCTGCCTAATTTATTCGAACCAGGGAATACTGCTGTCGGTATAACTTCTCTCGGTTGTGCTGTTATATTTTGGAACGTTATTTTTTCTGATGCACGTTCAGCAGAAATATCTTTCAATGTCATCCCCGTTTGTTCTTCTAAGTCATCGTATGATTTTTGTGAGACTTTACCATTTGAAGCTGATGAAACATTCAATATGACATCTGCTACTTTACGTGCTGTATCCATTCTAGGGAGACCATTTTTAACAGTGTCATCTTCCCACGTATCTAACATAATCTTCAATTCATCGTATTGCTCTTTAACTGAGAAACTTACCCCATGAGCACCGACTTTACCTTTTTCTAATAATGGTCCAACTGATACATATTTATCGTATATAGCTGTATAATCCCTTTCTACAACTGCGAAACCAGGCATTGTTTTACCAGGTATTGCTTCAATTTCACCTTTAGACCAATCTTTAACAATTCCGTAAGGTGTTGAAATTTCTTGTTTAGAATCATGTGCTAAAGGCGTTGTCACAACATCTTTAAATGTCCCTTTCATATGTGTCTTCGCTAAATCCGAAACAGATTTTGCTAACGTTTTATAAATATCCCAGTCTGATTTTGATTCCCATAATGGGTCAACTGCAGGGTTAAATGGATGTATGAATGGATGCATATCAGTAGAAGAAATATCATGTTTTTCATACCACGTTGCTGCTGGTAATACGACATCTGCATACAACGGTGTTGCTGTCATTCTAAAATCTAACGCAACTAATAAATCTAGTTTACCGGTTGTTTCTTCTCGCCATACAATCTCTTCTGGTTTATCTGTTTCATTAGGGTTTGCTAATAGACCTGATTTAGTTCCTAATAAATGTTTCATAAAGTACTCTTGTCCTTTTGCTGAACTAGAGATTAAATTTGAACGCCATACGAACAATGTTTTTGGATGATTTTTCTTTGCATCTGGATCTTCTATAGCAAATTTAGTCTTTTTAGATTTTACAGATTCAATTGCCCTTTTAAGAATCGCTTCATTTGAGTCATCCCCTGCATCTTTTGCTTCTTCACCAAACAATAAGCTATTACAATCAAATTGCGGATATGATGGTAGCCATCCTAATCGAGCAGCTAATACGTTATAATCAGCTGGATGTTGATGTTTTAATTCATTAGATAATGGTGACTGTAATTTATCAACACCAGACTCTTCATATTTCCACTGATCCGTTGCAAAGTAGAACCAACTTGTAGCATTTTGAAGTCGAGGTGGTCCTTGCCAATCCTTCGCAAAAGCAATCGTTGACCAACCTTCTATCGGACGACATTTTTCTTGACCAACGTAATGCGCCCATCCGCCACCATTTACACCTTGGCATCCGCATAATATAACAAGGTTTAATATAGAGCGGTAAATTGTATCAGAGTTAAACCAGTGATTGATACCTGCCCCCATAATAATCATTGAGCGACCATTTGTATCAACTGCATTTTGAGCAAATTCTCTTGCCACTTGCGTCACAATAGAAGATTTAACACCTGTTACTTTTTCTTGCCATTTAGGCGAATACATTGAATTTTCATCTTCATAACTTGATGCTTCAAGTGGATGATTTAATCTTCTTACGCCATATTGACTTGTCATTAAGTCATATATTGTCACGATATAAATTGTTTCTCCGTCTTTATTTTCGATTTCTTTAACGATAATAGGTCTTTCAAAAATACCATTTCCATCATTATCAAAATACGGAAATTGAATTGTTATCACTTTTGATTCATGGTCTTTAAAAGATAGAGCTGGATCTATTTCTTTCCCATCTTCACCAACTAAATTTAAATTCCATTTAACGCCTTCTTCATATCTTTGTCCCATTGTTCCATTAGGTATGACAAGTTGTTTACTATTTTGATCGAATACAACAGGCTTCCACTCTGCACGTTCTGTCTCCATACCTAAATCACTAGATCTTAAGAAACGACCTGCTTTATAGCCTTCTCCATGTTTATCAAGTTGTATGATAAAAGGCATATCCGTGTATTGTTTTGCATAGTTGATAAACATCTCTTCTTGCTTATCTTCATAATATTCTTGAAGAATGACATGTGTCATAGCTTGTGCTAATGCTGCATCAGTACCAGGATTTGGTGCTAACCAGTTATCAGCAAATTTCACATTTTCAGCATAGTCTGGTGCGACAGAAACAACTTTAGTACCTTTGTATCTAACTTCTGTCATAAAATGCGCATCTGGTGTACGTGTTAAAGGTACATTTGATCCCCACATAATAATATAACCGGCGTTATACCAATCACTTGATTCAGGAACATCCGTTTGTTCACCCCAAATTTGTGGTGAAGCCGGTGGTAAGTCAGCATACCAATCATAAAAACTAAGCATTTCCCCACCTAATAACGATATAAAACGCGCACCTGAAGCATAGCTAATCATGGACATAGCCGGTATAGGTGTAAATCCAGCAATTCTATCTGGACCATATTTTTTCACAGTATATATAATTTGTGCTGCGATGAGTTGTGTCACATCTCTCCAATTTACGCGAACGTGTCCACCTTTACCGCGCGCACTTTTATAAATTTCAGCTTTCTGCTCATCTTCAACAATAGATGCCCAAGCGACAACAGGATCTCCAAATTCGCTTAATGCAGCTTTCCAAAGTTTCCATAACTTACCTCTAACATAAGGGAATTTCACACGTAATGGACTATATTCATACCATGAAAATGAAGCACCACGCGGACATCCTCTAGGTTCAAACTCAGGCATATCAGGTCCACAAGAAGGATAATCAATTTGTTGATTTTCCCATGTAATCACACCATTTTTCACGAATACTTTCCATGAACAAGAACCTGTACAGTTCACACCATGAGTCGTTCTGACAACTTTATCGTGACTCCATCTTTCTCTGTACATTTTCTCCCATTCTCTACTTTTTTCTTCTAATATAGACCAATTTCCATTAAATTTTTCGGTTGGCTTAAAGAATTTCAAACCTAACTTAGACATAGTTAGAACCTCCTATTATTTGCCCTTAATTATCTATATCAATTGTAATTTTTTTCACAATGTTTATGTATTAGGGGATTACCTATACAACATGACGAATTCCCTACATTCTTTTATTTGCACAAAAAAGCCTCAAACAAAGTGTTTATCTTTGTTTGAGGCTTCAGACATATTATTTATTTTTCACCTTACAATGAACTGTTAACTAATTTCGATAACTTCATCTGCTAAAATTTGAACTTCTTTTTTAGAATGAGAGACAAGTATGATCGGTATTTGCCAAGTCTTGAAAATGGACTTTACTAATGCCATACCTTCGTCTTTTGTTTCATCATCTAAACTTGAAAATGGTTCATCTAAAAGTAATAAGTTAGGTTTAACACTTAATACTCTACATAATGCAACTCTTTGTGACTCTCCACCAGATAACGTAGATGGATATTGATTTAAACAATTTTCTATACGTAAATGTTTAATCAATTGCTCTGTCTCTTTATTAGGCTCAATCATGTAATGAATATTTTCATGAACTGTCTTATGCGGAAAAAGTTGATAATCTTGAAACAGATAGCCAATATTTCTATCTTGCACTTTAATCACATGCTTTTGATCACTGAGCACTTTTTGATTAATTTCTATTCTGCAAGTTTCCGCTTCAATAAGACCTGCAATAATGTTTAATAATGTGGATTTACCTATACCTGATCGCCCAACGATGGCATAAATTTTCGGAGTGTCAGCTTGGATATTTAATGATATCATTCTGTCTTTAATTAACTTTTTAATTGATATATCAATCATCCATATCTACTCCCATTTATGATTCTTTTGATTTAATATATTAAGCGAGCTTATCACACAAATTGCAAATGCGATGAGTACAATAACCCATAACCACGCTTTGTGTTCCTCACCTGCTTGCACTAAGAAATAAATTTCTAATGGCAATGTGTTCGTTAAACCAGGAATATAGCCAGCAATCATGAGCGTTGCACCAAATTCTCCTAATCCTCTAGCAAAACTCATTACAACACCAGAGAAAATGGAACGTTTAGATAACGGTAAAATAATAGTTCTAAAAATTTTACCTTCACTAGCGCCCATCGTTCTTGCTGAGTTAAGCATCTTTGGATTAATAGATTGAAATCCATTCATTACATGTTGATACATAAGCGGTAAACTTACAATAATCGCTGCTATTACTGCACCTACCCACGTAAAAATCACATTGATATGCAATACATCCGATAAAAATTGACCGAAAAACTTATTCTTACCAAAGACAATAAGGAGTATAAAACCCATAACTGTCGGTGGTAATACAATCGGTATCATAATAATGCTCTCAACTACAGGTCTTAATTTGCCTTTATAATTGAGCATCAGCTTTGCCAGAATAATACCTAGGATACAAACAATGATAGTACTGATAGTTGTTACTTTAATTGATATCCATAGTGGTGTTATGTCTGGCATAGCTTTATCTCCTATCCTTCAAAGTGATATTCTTTAAGAATTTCTTTAGCTTCTTTTGATTTTAAGAATTCAAACCATTCTTTAGCTTCTTTCTTGTCAGTAACAAGACCAGCTCTATAAGTAATTGGATGATCTAAAGGTGCATCCGCTAATTTAACGACGTTATCGACTTTTTTATCTTTACCTTTATACATATCTGTTGCGTATACAAATCCTGCTTCTGCATTTTCTTTTTGAACATAGTTTAATACTTGTTTAACATCTTTTGCGAAAACAAATGTACTTGTCATGCCGTTATATAGATTTTCTTTTTTCAAATATTCTACAGCGTAACGACCTGCTGGTACACTTTTTTCTTCACCAATTGCGACTTTGTTAGGCGAACTAACATCTTTAATATTTTTGATGCTAGAGTTTTCGTATTTAATGATAATTAATTTATTTTTAGCGTAATCATAAACTTCTTTAACTTTTTTACTATCTTGTAATTTATCAACATCAGAAGTGTTTGCAGACATTAATACGTCTACATCTGCACCAGCTTCTACTTGTTTACGTAAACTACCTGAACCACCGTAATTGAATTTAATATTCGTATTCGGATGCTTCTTCTTAAATTCTTTTTCTAGTGCTTTAGAAACATCTGTCAAACTCGCTGCTGCTGATACTGTTAACGTCTTACTTTCACTTTCTTTTTTAGCTTTATCTTGGTTAGATTCTGTGCTACAACCAGCTAATACAAGTAACAAAGCAAAGACTAATGTTAAAAATCTTTTCATGACTTCTTTCCTTCCTTTTTAGATATGTACAAACTTAATTTACACCTTTATTTATACTATTGTAAGGCTCAAGTACATTTTTCACAAATTATTCTTAAAGTATAGTGAAATATGTAATGATAGGGAATATCCTTATTTAGTTGAGGATACTCCCTATCTATTATTGCATCGGTATTTCTTCTAAATCTTTAATTGGTTTTTCATAATAGTCTCTATCTTTTTTAGCGTTAAATCTGTCCGCTTTTTCTACTTTGACTGTTATGTTGTAATCAGGAATCTTAGCGTACTTCTCGTATCTACCTCTAGGTAATAAATAGTTGCCTTCAGGGAAATAGACTTCAATGTTTCCTTTTAAAATATCTACATATTTAGCGACACCTTGGAATACGCCGAAACCATTATGCAATACAACACCTTCACCTTCAGCAATGCTTAATCTATCAGCATCTTCTTTGTTCATTAATACATCATATCTTCCACCATGGTTAAAGGATTCATAATCGCCATATACCATTGAGTTAAATTGTTTACCTCTTCTTGTCGTCAACATGAAATCATCAGGTTGTCTGTTTAAGTCTGGAATGTCTACACTGATTAAATGACCTTTACCATCTTCAGTTGGACAAATACCATCTTCACATAGCCAAGCACCACCCCACTGGAAGACATCTCCTTGATTTCTTAAATGTTGGATACCATCATAATCCGGATTTGCTTTAGCAATCTCTTCTCTTATAGACTGACCATCTTTAAAGTCAATTAAATGTGCTTGTTCAGGTTTAACACGCTTAGCTAAATCAATATATATTTGCCACTCTGATCTTGCTTCTTTTATTCTATTTTGATTTCCTTCAATTACTGGTGAATAGTAAACCATGCGTTCTGTCGAAGTAGACGTGCCACCACCATCTTGCTCATATCGTGTCTTCGCAGGTAAAACAATAACCGTTTCTTTCGCATCAACTAAAGTAGACGTATTCAAAATAATATCTTGATGTACTCTAAGTTCTAGATTTTCTAAAGCTTTTTGTATAAATGTTGGGTCAGGCATTGTTTCTAAGAAATTCCCACCGGACATGTAATAGCATTTAATTTTACGCTCATGATCATCTGGTAACATAATATTTTCTAACGTTACACCAACCGTATCACCTTGCCAATCCGCAATATCAAATCCCCATAACTTCTCAATACGCTTTTTATTTTCTCCATCAAAAGCACCGCCTGGTAATACAAATGGATCACAGCCCATTTCTCCAGTACCTTGCACACTAGAATGTCCTCTAAACGGCATTAGACCACTATGCTTTCTACCTAAGAAACCTCTTAATAATGCTAAATTACATACTTGAGAAATATTATCCGTCGCAAACTCATGCATCGTTAGTCCTAGCGCCCAGGCAAATACAGCATTTTGGGCATTGGCAAGTTCTAGTGCTAATTTGTAAATTTGATCTTTAGAAATACCACTTGATTGTTCAATCTCTTCCCAAGACTGCTTCTCGACTGTTTCTTTAAGTTCTTCATAGTTTGTAACATGTTCCTCAACAAACTTATGGTTAATTGCAGAACCGTATGCTTGTTCTTCCATTTCAAACCAGTGTTTCATAATACCGTGCATAAATGCAATGTCACCACCGATATTAACTTGGTAGAATTCGTCTGCAACATTCGTACCAAATAATGCTGATTCTGCCACAGATGGAATCCAATATTTATCCATTGCCGGTTCTTTATATGGATTGATAACGATGATTTTTGTTCCTTTTTTCTTTGCTTCAAGCATATATTTAGTTGAAACAGGCGAAGCATTAGAAGCTACACTTCCCCAAAAAAGCAACACATTCGTACCTATCCAGTCTTGGTAATTCGCCGTTGAAGCACCAACACCTACTGAACGTTTCATCGCTGTTTTACTAGGTGAATGACATATTCTAGAAGCATTATCGATATTGTTAGCACCTAAATATCTCGCGACTTTACTTGCAACATAGTATGATTCATTCGTAATCCCTCTTGAAGTTAAATAAAATGCATAATTTCTCGGATTCAATGATTTCATTTTTTGTGCTATTGTTTGCATCGCTTCTTCCCATGAAATACGTATAAACTTACGATCACCTTTTCGTCTCATCATTGGATAAGGAATACGACCTAATTGCCTTAATTCTGTGCTATTATATTTTCTCAATTCATCTATATCTTGATGTAAAATTTCTGGTTTTATTTCTGGCATTGTATTGAGTCTTAAAACATTAAATCGTGTTGTACACATGTGAGGACCGGTTAAAGTTTGATCGCTTAATCCAGATACACCTAATGCACACCCATCACAGACACCTTTAGTGATAATATTTTTAGCGTAATTTAAATTATCTTTATTATCCCAAACAATTTTCATTGTATCTCTTATATGTTTAGGCTTTACCTTACCTAGTCCAAAAGGTATTGGACTTACCCAAAATTCTGGTGCTGGCTTTAAATCTTTCTTCATAGGACCTTGATGTTTAGTCTTACCCATATTTACCCCTCCATGATTTCACTTACATTTATTATATGAAATCACAATATATTTTGAAAGTGCTTTCACTTTATTATTGGTAGTTTACAAAGTAAAATAAAACTATTAAACAATTATTTAAATGGGGAATCATTATGAAGCAAAATATGACTTACAATCTGCCAATATTAAAATACAAAAATGATCAATTTATTGAGACAACGGATAGCTACGTAACAGAATTTCCTATTACGATTATTATAAACGGAGAAGAGTTTGCAACAATCGTTTGTTCACCTAAAGATTTAGAAGAACTCGTGCTCGGCTTTATTGCATCTGAAGGTGTTATTAAGAAGAAACCTGAAATTAAATCTATTTCAATAGACGATTCTAAAGGTTTTGCACATGTAGAACTCACTAAAGAGATTGATGTCAATTTCAAAAAGAATACACAACGCATGATTTCTTCGTGTTGTGGTAAAAGTAGAGCTTTCTATTTTAATAACGATGCCGTAACAGCTAAAGTGTCACAATCTAGAATAAACATTACACCTCAACAAATCATAACTATGATGGATAAACTACATGAAGAAAGTAAAATTTTCAAAGAAACAGGCGGTTTGCATAATGCTGCCATAAGTGATGGAGATGGCTTCTATTTACATCGATCCGATATAGGTAGACATAACGCACTAGACAAATTATATGGCTATTGTATAGAACATGACATTACAATCAGAAATAAAGCACTCATCTTCAGTGGAAGAATTTCCTCGGAAATATTAATCAAAGCATCTAAAATTGGTGTCGGCATCATCTTGTCTAAATCAGCACCAACTAACTTAGCAATCGGATTAGCACATGATTTAAATATAACGGCAGTTGGCTTTATAAGAGATGGCAGCTTTAATGTATATAGCCACGCTTATAGAATACAAAACCAATCATAATAATAAATAAACAGGTTGAGACAGCATTGCTGTCTCAACCTGTTTTTATTTGTATTCTTTTAACGTTTCAAATTGAAATCCACTGTAAATATAACCTTGTCTTTTATACATATCTTTAGCTGTATCTTCACCGTCTGCTACAAGTATTATCGGTTTATCTTTAGCGATTTCTGCTACAAAGGCTTGCATTTTCGTTCCTATACCTAACCTTCTATATATTTTTCGAACACCAAAGCTATCTAATTCTACATATTTCTCATTCATCCATATAAGCAACATACCTGCAGGCTTACCTTTATAATAAGATAATACTTGAATCGGATTATCACTATGTAATTGTTTTTTATTTAATTCAACTTTAAGGTCTGCATAATCTTTGCCATATGCTTCATCTTGTTCATATGATACGTTCAAGAAATCAACAATATTATCCTCATTCGTTAGAACAACTTCAATGTCTTGATTGGCTTCACTTTCAAAGTTCTTCTCAGCATTGATATATAATTCTAACCAACCTGTTTCATAACCTTGAAATTTTAAATATTCTCTTAATTCAATATCGATTGTTTCATTTTCAGGAAAGACAAATTTAAGAAAAGGCTGATTATTTTTTTCATGGATTTCTTTCAACATTGCTTCATCTGCTTTAAACGTATCTATGTCTGGCATTTCTTTATACACAATTTTGTTAGAATCATACTGAATACGTTTATCCAATGTTTGATAATGTATAAACCTATTTGTTTCAGTCAAAACCTTTCCATCTGTTTCTATATCTTTAAATGAAACCATCGTTATTCACCTCGTTAAGTATTTCTTAATCGTTTTATTTCGGGTATGTTCTTCAAGCTAAATAATAACATAGTTGCTAATATTGCTTTAACAATATCACCTGGTAAAAACGTTGCTGCTAATATGTATCTTTTAGCGATTGAAATATTCATAAACTCACCCATCACAAATCCGCCAATTAAATTAAGGAATAGAACCCCAATGACAATATTAATTGTTAACGCATATGTAAACGAGAGATCTTTCCACTTTCTATCTATAAAGAATCCAATTAAAAATGCAACAACTGGGTAGCCGAATAAATAACCAGCAGATGGACCAAAGAATACACCTAATCCGCCTCTACCACCTGATAATAATGGCAATCCTGTTGCAACAAGTAATAAGAAGATAATTACACTTAATGTACCTCTTTTATATCCTAATAAACATCCCGCTAATATGATACCAATATTTTGTAGAACGATTGGCACCGGCATAAACGGTAATGGAATTGGTGGTATAAATGCTAATACAGAAATAAAAGCAGTAAACATTGCTATAATAACGATATCTTTAGTTTTCAAATTTTTCACTCCTAATATAAGATAACGATATTATACCACATTGTTAACCAATGTAAATTGTAGGTTAACAATTATTTTATAAACATGAAATAGCACCATATAGAGCTGAATCATTTCCCTTTGAAGTGACTTCAATTTTGGCATGACCATAATCAGTTGGTAAATAATCATCGATAAATGGTTCAATCAATGATAGGAGTCTTTCTTCTTGTTTAGAAATACCTCCGCCAATAAGTATTATTTCTGGATCAAACATAATTTGAACCTGCGCAATACCTTCTGCAACATGATTAGCCCATTGATTAAGGATGTCTTGAGCTTTTTCATCATTTTGATACGCCAAATCAAATAATTTCTCAACTTGCATATCTTCTTTATAATTGGCACTAATTAGTCTTTTTAAAGCTGTCGTAGATCCTCTATCTTCATATGTTGTATTCGTTTCTTTGTCATAAAGTAAATAGCCTATTTCACATGCTCTATACTTTTTACCTTCTAATAATTGATTTTCATAATATGCGCCACCAATACCCGTACCAATCGTCATTAAAAATATCGATTGAACTTCTCTATCAAACGTTAACAATTCCCCAAGTAACGCGCATGATACATCATTATTAACCGCTACTTTACCAGCAATATGTGCTAATGATTGCTTAAAATTTGTACCATTATAATATGGTATGGTAGGGCCAGCATATGTAATTTCACCTTTATGTGAATCAACGACACCTGCTGTAGAAATACCAACTTCAGGTTTATTTAAGTTAAATTCTTTTGTATATGATTCAACGATGCCTTTAACCGCTTCAACAATACCACCATCTTTATTATGTGGTGTTTCAATTTTTTGATAACTATGTATTGTGTGGTGGTCATCAATTGCGCCAGCTTTAATAAATGTGCCACCTATATCAATTGCAATTTTCATAATATCCTCCTAAATAGACAAATGTGTGGTCATAAGTTCTTTAGCTAATTGCACATCTTTGTTGGCAATTGCTTCGATAATTTTCTTATGCATTTCATTCGTTTGAATATAATTAATTTCTTTCCCCTCTTCTTCAATATGATAGAAGTAAGACTGAATAACAGAGCTTAATTGTTCAAATAATACATTTCCTGTAGTACTTAATAACGTTTGATGAAATGCTTTATCATTCTCATAATGATTGATAACATCTTCATTTACAATTGCTTTTAAATCACTGATATCCTTATCCAATTTAACGATTTCTTCAATAGCTGCACATTCAAAAATAATTCTCAATGACAGTAAATCATTTTTCGAACCATTTGCGACTTGAAAACTAAATAGAAATCCTTCAACTAAACTAGAGATATCCGGTGCTTTGATTACCGTTCCTCTTCCTTGAACCGTTTCGATCACACCTGTATGTTCGAGATAACTCAAAGTTTCTCTTACAACTGAACGACTCACGCCATACATTTCAGTAAAAGCACGTTCTGTCGGTAAGCGATCCCCTTCTGTCATGCCTTTATCCAAAATATATTGTTTAATTTCTTGTAATACTTGCGACTTCAAACTTTGGACTTCAATCTTATCTAATTTACCCATCATTTTTGCTCCAATTCTTCTATCCACTCAACGACTCTAGACAGATGTTTATTAATAATGTCATGTGCTAAAGTTAAATTTTGTTTCTCAATTGCTTCTATTAAATCAGCATGTTCTTTGTAAGATTTTTCTATATCTTCTTTATCAACAATTTGATTAAACTGGTTCTTATCAAAATACTCTTTAATAACTTTACTCATCGTGATTAATGTTTGATTTTCAGTAAAGATAATAATCGTTTCATGAAAGGCTGAATCATAGTGCGCGAATTTTTGAGATTTGTTGAAAGACTCATAATAAATATCATTCAAATCTCTTAGTTTTTTTGCATCAATCACGATTTTATTTTCTATTAAAAGACGTATCGCACCAAGTTCTAATATTTTACGCACTTCCAGTAATTCTTTAATTTTAAAACCATGCACTTTCATATGTGACTCAAAAAGCATTGATAAATGTTTATTCTTCTCTGTAATAAACATGCCACTTCCTGATTTAACTTGAATGAGACCACTTTGCTGCAAGCGACTAATCGCTTCTCTCACAACAGTGCGACTCACCCCCAATTGTTCCACAAGCATTTTCTCTGAAGGTAGTTTATCTCCATTATCAAATTGATGTTCTGCTATATATTCTTTTAATTTTTCAACAGCCACATCAACGAGTGATGTTCGTTTCATCATTTTACCTACCTCCTCTTAATTATTTATTTTATCATAAGTGATGTATCAAATAATAAAACGATTGACAGAAGAATATGTATTCGCTTACAATATGATTATAAATTGGTCTGACAATATTATCAATTAATAAATATAAAGGAGTTTTTTAAATGAAAGGATTATATTCTGCATTACTCGTACCATTTGATGAGGAAGGCAATATTTTAGAATCAGGTTTAAGACAAATCATTCGCCAAAATATCGATAAACAACAAGTAGATGGTTTATATGTAAATGGTAGTTCTGGTGAAAATTTCTTAATGAATACTGAACAGAAGAAGAAAGTCTTTGAAATTGTTAAAGACGAAGTAGGATCAGACGCTAAATTAATCGCACAAGTTGGTGCATTAGATTTAAACGAATCAATTGAATTAGGTAAATTTGCTACAGAATTAGGTTATGACGCGTTATCAGCTGTAACACCATTTTATTACCCATTCAAATTCGAAGAGATTAAGTATTACTACAATGCCATCATTGAAGCTACTGGAAATGAAATGATCATTTATTCAATTCCAGCATTAACTGGTGTTAACTTATCTATACAACAATTTGAAGAACTTTTCGAAAATGAAAAAATCATCGGTATTAAATATACTGCTGCTGACTTCTACTTATTAGAAAGAATTAGAAAAGCATTCCCAGACAAATTAATACTTTCTGGCTTTGATGAAATGCTTATTCAAGCTGCTGTGTCAGGTGTAGATGGTGCGATTGGTTCAACTTATAACATCAATGGACAACGCGCTAGACAAATCTTTAATTTAGCTAAAGAAGGCAATATTGAACAAGCATATGAAATTCAACATGAAACAAACGATATTATTGAGCAAGTATTAGCTTTAGGTATTTACCCTACTTTGAAAGCTGTACTAAATGAAAATGGTATTGAGGGTGGTACAACTAAACGACCACTCGCGCCATTAGATGAAGCATCACTCCAAAAAGTTAAAGAACTTGTTTCTAAATACAATTTATAATTATTTGATGTACAAAGGGGATGTCATATTATGAATGAAGTAGGATTTGGTACAGGAAACTGGATTGCATTAATTTTATATTTAATTGCAACGTTATTAGTAGGTGTATATTTTACAAAAAGAGCTGGTCAAGATACAGACGCGTTCTTCAAAGCAAAAGGTAGAGTCCCTGCATGGGCGGTTGGATTCTCAATCTATGCGACAACTTTAAGTGCGATTACTTATATGGGAACACCAGAAAGAGCATTTAATACAGACTGGTCTTATGCAGCAGGAAATATCGCGATTATTCCATTACTGATTTATTTCTATATTCCATTCTTCAGAAAGCTTGATGTAACAACTGCTTATGAATATTTGGAAGAACGATTTGGTATCACAATGCGTGTTATTGGATCTCTAGCATTTACATTATTCCATATTGGTCGTGTCGCGATTGTTATTTATTTACCAACATTAGCAATCACTTCCGTTTCAGATATTAACCCATATTTAATCGCAGCATTAGTTGGATTATTATGTGTTATCTATACGTTTATGGGCGGTATAGAAGGGGTTATTTGGAGCGACGTTATTCAAGGTATTATCTTATTAGGTGGTGCTGTTGCCGTTATCTTCTTAGGTGCTTTCCAAATTGATGGGAACTTCGGTACAGTGTTAAATGAAGCTGTACAAGATAAAAAGTTTGTCTAAATGGATAACTGGAAATTCGGTACTGCTGCCGCTGCAATTCCAATTATATTTATTGGTTCTATCTTTAATAACTTACATCAATACACTGCCAGCCAAGATATCGTTCAACGTTATCAAACAACTGGTTCAATATCATCAACAAACAAATCATTATGGACTAACGGTTTATTAGCATTTATTACAATCCCTATCTTCTACGGAATGGGAACTGTGTTGTATTCCTTCTATAATAATGTTACATCTTTACCAGAAGGATTTAATACTTCAGCTATCGTACCTTATTTCATACTGACACAAATTCCACCATTTGTTGGCGGATTATTAATCGCTGCTATATTTGCAGCAGCACAATCAACAATTTCTTCAAGCTTGAACTCAATTTCAGCATGTGTGGTTGTCGATTTAAAACAAAGATTTTCTAAAACAAATAACACGAAAAATGATGTATTATTAGCAAGAATCATCATTATTCTTGCAGGTGTCTTCAGTACGTTGGCATCATTATACTTAATTAATCAAAAAACAAACGAAACATGGGATTTATTCTTACTTGTAACAGGACTATTCGGTGTACCAATTGCCGGCGTGTTTGCAGTAGGTATATTTACTAAAAAAGCCAATACTTATGGTGTTATCATCGGACTAATCGTCGCAGCAATCGTTTCTTACTTTGTAGGAAAAACAGATATCACACCATTTACAGTATCCGTTATCGGTTTCTTTATCGCATTTATTGTAGGTTACTTAGCAAGCTTACCATTCGCGAAACACAACAAGAATATCGTAGGCTTAACCATTCATACAATTAACGATCAATACGTGAAAGAAACAAAATAATGAACTATATAAAAAGCAGGGACATCGGCGTCCCTGCTTTTTATTTTTGTTGCATAATGTATAATCTTTGTTAATCTTCTTTATGAACTTCCCCTAATTCTAATTCCTTTCTAAGTGCACGTTGTAAAGTCTGACTAAAGTTAATTTTCTTTTTTTGCCTAACTCTACCATATATTTTGGGAGAGTTACCATTTTATTGACCGTCTTATTCTCTTCACGTAACCTCACAATATTTGTGTCTACTTTAACTAGCTGAAGTTGTTGCTGACTTTTTAAATTTCTTGCAAGATCATGATAGTTAGTAGGATTAGGAATATAATCATGGTCATCCTCCATTACTAATAAATGACCTCCTAGAGCATCAGAAGCCATATCAATAGCATCCTCTATATTTTCACCAAAAGTATTAGCTCCAGGCAAATCAGGAAATGAAACATTGTAAAATTTATCTTCTTTTTCTATTAAGGCATAAAAATGGTATTTCATATCATCCACTCCTATTATATTACTTCTATTGTTATCTCATTTTTACTTATATTACATCACCACTAAAACATATGTTTAAACATATGTAAATTTTTAAGACAATAAAAAAGCAGAGACTTACGTCCCTGCTTTTTATATTCTGATAATGAGAATCGGTGTTATAGCATTTGCTATTGATTATTCAGCTTTTTTAAGAATTTCATCTTTTAAGTATTTACGTTGCATTTCTAATGAATATGGATCGTTATACCAGAATGTTTGTGCATCAATTTCGATGACTTTGTCATTTTTAACTGCTGGAATTGATTTCCATGATTCAGTTTTAGTGAATTCTGGTTTTGCTTGTCCTTTTGTTACTGGTAAGAATAAGTAATCTCCTGAATATTTTTCAATTTCTTCTTGAGAGATTTTTTTCCAACCGTCTTTTTTAACATCTTTTTCAATGCTTTCTGGCATTGCTAAACCGAATGCTTGGTATAATACTTCTGTTCCTCTACCCCAGTTTTCACCGTAAGTATAGATGTCTTTTTGGAATGCTTCAATAACTGATACTGTAGTATCTTCGCCGATTTTATCTCTAATTTCTTTCCCGTCTTTAGAAGTTTCTTTCTTCCATTTTTCTACCCATTTTTTTGCTTTATCTTCTTTACCAACTAATTTACCTAATTCTACTTGCATGTCTAAGTAATTGTGTTTTGCATAGTCGTAAGGAATTGTTGGAGCGATTTTCTCATATTTCTTTAAGTTTTTATCTGCGTTATATGTAATGATTAAGTCTGGTTTTAATTTAGCTACTTGTTCAACGTTGTCTTCACTAACTTTTTCAATACCTTTAATTCTATCTTTAAGTATTGGTGTTTGATCTGTAGAAGCTGGTACACCCACAGGTTTAACACCTAAGTGTAATAAGCCACCAACGTAAGATGGTGCTAATACAACAATACGTTTAGGGTTTTTCGGGATATCTATTTTTTTACCGTCGTCTAATTTATAACTTACTGTATCTTTACTTGATTTTGTTTTACTGTTGCTCTCTTTCTCATCAGATTTATTGACACAAGCAGCAACAACTAATGCTAAAGCCATAATAAGCACTAAAAGTTTCTTCATAATTATCCTCCCAATTGATAATGACTCTCATTTTCATCTTTGTCTATTATATAACCCTTCAATGTATATAGCAATAGAATTTTTAAATTTATATAACTTTTTTATTCTATTTTACAATAATAATGATGTATGCAAATACAACAAAAAAATACCGATAAAAGACGTTACGTCATTTTATCGATATTTTAATATTATGATTTATTTTTACTTGGTAAAGTTTTAACAAAAGTGAATAATACAACAGTTTGGAAGAATAACATGATGCAAAGACCAATGCGAATATAGAAATGATCAACCATCCAAATTGAAAAGCCTACTACGATATATACACTTATAAGCATTTCGAATTTTTTCTTTAAAGTGTACCCTCTATATTTTTGAAAATCTTCTACATATTCTTTATAAACTTTTGTGCTTACTAACCAACTATGGAATTTATCTGAACTTTTAGCAAAACAAAATACTGCTAATAAAATAAAGGGTGTTGTAGGTAATAACGGCAATACAGCGCCAGCAAATCCTAATATAGTAGCAAGTATACCAACTGATATTAATACAAATTTCATGCGGAAACCTCACTTTTAACTCATTATGTTCATTATAAGAACGCATATTATAAAATTGCAAGTAAAACATTTCAACTTATTGTTTAATAATTTATCAAATGCTAAAATTAATTAATTAATTAACATCTTTTAGAATCGAGGGGCTTATAAGTGCAAAACAAACAACTAAAAGGTACTTTATTAGTGATGCTTGGCGCTACTTTTTGGGGATTAGGTGGAACGGTTACTGAAAAGTTATTTACAGAATATCATTTACCCGTTTCATTATTTGTAGCAGAAAGATTAATATTAAGTGGATTTTTTCTTTTGCTCATTGCAAAATTAATTCAGAAACATCCTTTAACAAATATATTTAGAGTCAAACATTCATTATTTCAATTGATCATCTATGCTTTATTCGGCATGTTAGGTGTGCAATACACTTTTATGGCGACCATTGATAAAGGTAATGTTGCCATCGCTACTTTGTTACAATTTTTAGCACCAGTCGTCATATTACTTTATTTACTGATCACTAGAAAAAGTAAATTTAGAATAACAGATATCATCATTATTGTGTGTTCACTATTTGGAACGAACTTATTACTAACAAATGGTGATTATGCCACATTATCAGTCCCCCCAAATGCTATCGTATGGGGATTATTAACAGCTTGTGCAGCTGCTTTTTATACTGTATATGCTGTTAAATTATTTTTAAATTGGCCATCTCTTGTTGTTATCGGTTGGTCAATGTTTATCGGCGGTATTGCACTTTCAATTATCAACTTAGACTTCTCATTTCCTTGGCATTTATTAGATGTTCAAGGTGTGATTTATTTCATCTTTGTGATCACTTTCGGAACGATGTTTGCTTTTTGGATGTATTTAGAAAGCGTGAAATATATTAGCCCTCAAACAACTGCATTATTTGGTGTGCTTGAACCCGTAACAGCAGTTATATCTTCAGTTCTATGGTTAAAAGTACCATTTGGATTGTGGCAACTTATCGGCATGATTGTCATCTTGGTTGTCGTATTATATATGTCAGTAGGCATGAAACCAAGACGTAAAAAACGTAAAAAAGTCATACAAACAGATCAATTATAATAAAAAAATTGGGTTGAGACATGATGTTATGTCCCATCCCAATCTTTTTATTGATGTTTACTTCTTTCTTCTCTAGCTTTTTTAGCTAATTTTGTAATGGTTACATCATCCATCGGTGGATTGTGTAAGCCAGCTCTTATATCTCTATAATAGCGTTGTAACGGTCTTTCCATTTGTAGACTTTTCGCACCTACAATTCTCATTGCTATATCAATAATTTTAATAGAGTGATTAACAACAACATGTTTAGCTGCACCTAGTTCAACATCTATAACTGCATCTGTTATAGAAGGATTTAAATATTTATTGATTACACTATATATATAATGTCTTGCAGTCGTTAATTCTAATTCCATCTGACCAATGTTTTGTTGAACAGCTGGAATATCAGCAATCACGCCATCGATACTTCCTGGACTATATTCATTCGCAAAATCAACAGCATAATCTCGTGCTGCTTGCCCAATACCTAAGTATACTGCTGGAATATGTAAATTCCATGGATTGATATTATTGCCTCTTGGACCATTCACAACTTCTACTAAGTATTTCTCATGAACTTTAACATCATCTAACACTAAATCATGACTTTCAGTAGCACGCATACCTACCATATTCCAGTTCTCTGCTATTGATAAACCTTCAGATTCTCTTGGTATTAAAAAGAAACCGAGTGCTTCTTTTTCAGGTACATATGCACCAACAAGAAAATGCGTTAACCTTTGACTCATTGTTGTAAATGTCTTAACACCATTTATAATGTAATGGTCTCCATCACGATCAGCATGTGTACTTGGACGTGCGCCTCGAGTTGGGCTGCCAGTTTCCGCTTCACTTACAGCTCTATTAACAATCGCACCATTTAATACTTCTTCAGCAAATTCATCTAATAAATCTTGCGTCCATAATTTTTCTTGATAAATTTGACCAACTACACCCATATGCCAACCAATGGCTAATGCCGTCGCACCATCAATTCTACCTAGTGTTTCTTGGAATAAAATGATATCTTCTGGTGTTGCATCTTCACCACCATATGATTTAGGAAGTACAATTTTCGTATAGCCTTCATCTATTAACCAATTAATATTTTCATATGGAAATTCTGAATTTAAGTCATTTTTTTCAGCGTGTTTTTGTAATGACGCTTTATGATTTTCTATTTTATTAACCCATTTTTGTTGGAATTCATTCTTAATAAATAAATCTCTACTCATCGTGTCCACACTCCTTAATATCACTTTATCATTGTATTTATTTGCTTTCAATATATATCCGAGCATACCAATAAGTTTTTATAAAAAACAGGCAATACTGAAATTCACGATTGGTATCAGTATGTGCCTGTATAAAATTAATAATTAATATGACTCTCCAAGTTCATTGAAGTCTTGGTCATTGTATTTTTCTTCATCCAATTGTCCTGTAATTTTAGCAGTAGCTGTACCTGCTAACATTGAATCATTAACATTCAATGCTGTTCTACCCATATCGATTAATGGTTCAACTGAAATTAATACCCCTGCTAAAGCAATAGGTAAATTCAATGTTGAAAGTACGAGTATAGCGGCAAATGTCGCACCGCCACCTACACCTGCTACACCAAATGAACTGATGACTACAACGCCGATTACAGATAAGATAAACGGTAAATCAATATCAATACCTGCACTTGGTGCAATCATCATAGCTAACATCGCTGGATATATGCCCGCACAGCCATTTTGTCCGATTGATAAACCAAATGAACCTGCAAAGTTAGCAATACCTTCTGGAACACCTAGTCTAGTTGTTTGTGTTTGAACATTTAAAGGTAACGTTCCTGCACTTGATCTAGACGTAAACGCGAATAGTAACGTTTCACTAGCTTTTTTAACATAAGTAGCTGGGTTTAAACCAACAACAGATACTAAGATTAAATGGATGATGAACATTGTAATTAATGCTGCATAAGATGCGACAACAAACTTACCTAATGTCCAAACTGCTTCAAAGTTACTTGTCATCACCGTTTTAGTCATAATCGCTAAAATCCCGTAAGGTGTTAATCTTAATACAAAAGTAACAATTCCCATAACTAAGGCATAAATTGCATCAATACCTCTTTTGATTAAGTTACCTTTTTCTGGTTCTTTTCTCATCACACGTAAGAAACTAAATCCAACAAATCCGGCAAATATAACAATCGCAATTGTTGAAGTACCTCTAGCACCTGTGAAATCTAAGAATGGATTTGCAGGTAACAATTCAAGAATTTGTGATGGTAAATTATTAGCCGCCATATCTTTAGAAGTTTGTTCTATTTCTTGACCACGACTATTTTCCACACTACCTAAATCTATTTGTGATGCATCTAAATTGAATAGCATCGCATAAATAATACCAACTAAAGCTGCAACAGCAACCGTTCCTAATAAGAATGTAAATATCCAAGCACCAGCTTTAGCAAAGTTTTGACCAATTGTTATTTTAGTAAATGCTGAAACAATTGATATAAAGATAAGTGGCATAACGATCATTTGTAATAGTTTTACATAACCAGTACCTACAATATCAAACCATGAAGCTGTCGACTCTGTTACTTTAGAATCTACACCGTAAATAAGATGTAAAGCTAAACCAAACACAATCCCTATTCCTAAACCAATAAGAACACGTTTAGAGAACTTTACATGTTTCTTATTTAAATAACCTAATAAACCAATAAATAATAAGAAAACAATAATATTAATGACTACCCAAAGTGTTTCCATTAAAGGACCTCCCAAAAACATTTAATTCCGATACATTAAATAAGAATACACTTTAAAAATATGTTTTGCAATACGTTTTTCTTATTCTAAAATTTCAGATAAATATAATCGAAAAAACATACTAAGATCATTGTTACAATAATCTTAGTATGTTTTAAATTATGATGATTTTTTGAATTACGGTTGGCTTCTTCACAATACAAGACTGTCTTCAAATGTCCAAGATTTATCGGTTAAGATATTTCTATAGAATGGATCTTTACCGATTAACTTAATTTCATCTGCTAAGCTTTCGACTTCATCTAAATGGTGAGTTGTTAATATAATGAGTCTTGTTGTTTTTAAATGGTTTAACAATTTATGAATATCAAATCTGGATTTCAAATCAATGCCTACTGTTGGTTCATCTAAAATTAATATACTTGGATTTCCGAGCAGTCCGATTAATAAATTAACTTTACGTTTTGTACCACCAGAAAGAGAAGAGATTTTTGCTTTTCTTTCATATAAATTTAACTGATTACAATAATCTTCTATTAGTTCTGAAGATATAGGTTGTTTATTTAATGCTTTAAAAAATTCTATATTTTCATTTACTGTCATATGTTCAAATAATGCAATGTCTTGAGGTATATAACCTATGATTTCTTTGATTTTTTTATTGTTTAACTTTTTTCCAAAATAACGGATATCCCCGCTATCTGGATTTTCTAATGCTGTAATCATTCTTAGTAATGTCGACTTACCTGCACCATTTTCCCCTAATAATACAGTAAGTGTTTTATCTTTAAATGTTGTATTAAAGTCATGGAAAATTTTTTTATCTTTATACTTCTTTGATAAATGCTCTATTGTAATCATGTATACACCTCCTAAACTTGAAAAAACAAATAAAGACAACTTATTGCGATAGACCATATGATAGACATAAATAATTTATGACTAAGCGTATTTATTTTAAATAAGAATATGCTTAAGACACTTTCATATATAATCAATGTCATCAATAAGACTAAATAAAATACGATGCTTAATGACCATGATAATAGTAAGCTCGTGATAACTACAATCGCGAATAATAATATGACATGACTCAATATATAATACGTATATAATTTTAATTTGGTTCCACTAAACATCATGAGTCGCTCTAGTGCAGCATTTTGTTTCAGTCGTTGATGCAATACAATTTGACTACAACTTACAATTAATAGTAATGCAACATATACTGCTGCACCAATCGAAACATCTGAATGTTTTTGAACTGCATGGTGTTCCATTTTAGAGTGAGGTGTATTTTTAATATACGCTTTTTTAATTTTTTGCATCGATACATCTTGTTTAGATTTCTTTAAATGATCTTCAATAATGACGGGTATTTGTTGTTTGTATAAAGCTTTACTCGTCACTTCTAAAGCAATTTCTCCAATGAAATCATCTTTGTAATATAACGGAATGCTATCACGCAAACGATTTTCTTTTAACCGTTCACTAAAATCATCAGGTATTTGTAAGCTTACGATTGCTTGCTTTTTTTGAATGACATCATCAATATATGCCTCATTCTTTGATAAATGTATAACTTCTAAATATTTTGTTTGCTCTAAAGTGTGCACTAGCTCTTTTGAAGATTGAGATTCATCCAAATCTTGAACAGCTATTGGCATTTTAAATAATTGATTGCTAGATGCTTGAACACCTACAATGATCAATATTGTTATTAACAGCAATGCCACTAAAGTTACATATTGTTTCCATTGCTTTTTAACAACTAAATGAAAGATTGATTTCATCGGCGATACCTCCAATACAAAGCAGAGATCACTAATACAAACATTATACCTAAATGCCAATAATACATTGGATGCGTGTCAATGATGTAATTATTTAAAAGCAATTCTACTAGTTGATTAAAAACAATTGAAAACGGTAATGCCTCAATCATTCCTGCACTCAAACTTTTCAAATAAATGATTGGAATCACAGTACCAGATAACAATAATATTACTAACGTTAATAAAACTTTGAACAAATAATTTAATATATTTCTAAACGCAATATCAATAAAGAGAAAAACTAAAAATATCATGACTAAATAATAAGCAATATCTAAGCTAATTTGCCAAATATTATACATTTCGAATTCTGGTTTAAGAAAATGTATGATGACCCATAAACCAAGTATGCTCCAAAGCGTTGTATAGAAAAGACTAAACACACCTCTTACAATTGTTAACTTTTCATAAGAGAAATGATACATACTTAATCGTTCTTTTAATGCATCTTTTTGATTCATTTTTAAAATGCTAAAAATTGAAAAGAAAAAGAAAAAGATAGATACAAAATAAATTGAAATTGTGTAATAGCCGAACGTATCAAATACTTTGATAGGCTCATCATTAAAGGATCCGCTTCTATTTAACCCAGTAAATAACATATCCGTCATCATCGTTAACAATTCATTTTCGGATGCACTAGGATAAAGAGATGTATATGACATAGCCCCCCCCATCGACAACATTAAACGGCTATAGACCGAATCTGTTAGCTGTAAAATAATAATACTTTCAACTGATTGTTTATCATTTGTATTCACAACTATTGGTAACTCACCATTTTTATAAAATGCTTTTGTCATGCCATCTTTAAAGACAAAGTAGCCATCTATTTTCTTTTTTGATAATAGTTGTCGTGCTTTCTCTTCATTATAATGTTTAATAGACAAATCATTTCCGAGTGATTGCCCATCGCCTATCGCATTTAAAATTAACTTTGTTTCTTTAGATTGGTCTTTATCTACGATTCCAATCGTAAACGCCTGATCTTTTTCGTTTACTTGGTTAACCCCAATCATAACGGCCAACACAGCTAAAAATAATAATAAAATATATGCAATCAAATACCACTTTTTAATTAAAAAAGAGTGGTATATGTTGAACAATTTTATTGTCGACATATAACCACTCCTCTCTAATTATTGAATATCTTTTGCAAGATCTTCTCCTAAATCTTGTAGCTTATCTTCTATTTCTTTTGTTAAATCATCAACTTCTGAATCTGATAATGTATTAAAGTCAATCGCGCCATCTTTCTTGAATTTAATGTCTTTTTTCAGTTCAGTTTTACCATCCATAATTAATTTAATATTTTCACCATTCACATCGAAATCAACATTTAATTTTTGTTTTTGTTGATTGTTTTTAGTGTCTGTTGTTAAATTATGGTCGTAATTTAAATCGAAGCTTTGACCGCTAGATGGTGCAATCGTCACTTTACCTTTATCTGTACGTTTGTCTCCATCAACTTTAGATTTATTATCTAATTTTAATGTTGTTGTAGAGTATGAATTTTCATTGATTTCTAAATCATACTTATCGCTAATTTCATCTTTACCAGTTGATTTACCTTTAAGTGTAAGTCCACCGTCTTCACCTGGTGCTGATACTTTATAATCTAATTGAACGCCATCATCGATCACATTTGTACCTTGTATTCTAACTTTTTCATTATCTTTATTTGTAATTGTTAAGTCACGTTTCAAGATTTCTTTACCGTCTACGTAAATGATAGATTTCACTTTAGGATAATTCTTTACATCTTCATCTTTAGCTTTTTTCAATAAATCTTTAATTTCTTTATCGTACTCTTTTACATTACCTTGTTTTTCTACAATGTTTTTAATATCTTCATCTTTTTTAGCTTCTTCAAGAATTGCTACAACGATTTTCTTAGTATCTTTTTCACTTAAGTTCATTGTTACTTTTTTCAATTCTTTTTCATCATCAAAAATCTTAACTTTTTCTTTGTCTTTTTCAAAGTTATCATCATCTAATTGATCAACAAATAAGTCACTATATCTTTTTGAGATTTTGTCGATTTGATCTTGAGAGATTTGAGAGCTTGATAAGATCGTATTTAAATTTAAAGAATCATTTGTGATTTCTTGTCCATCTGTTGAATCTAATGATTCACCAGTAGCTTTTTCGATTCCTTTTTTAATTTCATTATTTTTTACTTTATATATGTCTTTAAATAATGGTGTTTCTAAATATTGATTATTTTTGTCTGCACTCCATTGGAAGTTACCAATCTTGTTGTCTGCAATTGTAGGTTCAATACCTAATTTAGAGTTTTTCGCTTTAGGATCATGCCCAACATTAAAGACAATATTCGTTGAGTCGATAACTGACTTTGGTATGCCTAATTGAGAAACTAATGAATCTGATACTTCTGCTCCAAATTTGAATGATGTTTTATAAGATTCATCTTTCATTTTATCTTGGAATTCAGTTTCGTTTTCAAATCTGTCGTTAAAGTATTCTTTCCAAGATTTTGCTGATTCTTGTTCACTTAATAAATATGTATTCTTTGGCGTATTTGTTAGAAAATAATATGTTGCTGCGCCACCAATTCCTACTATTGCAAGAAAGGCTACTACAATTCCTATAATTAGTAACTTTAATTTAGTAGACATTTAAACACCTCTTTTTAAAATTTATAACCATATCATAACAAATGTTACAACATTATGACATAATATTTTAAAAATAATTATATTTTTTTGTAAATACACATTTTTCCTGGCGTATTATAACTCATATTCATTTTATTTTTTTTCATTTTGATAATTTGATATTTGGATGGCCATAATGCTGGTATATATGCATACCCCAATATTTGCTTCCATAAAGGATCTATATAATAGTAATACTCATCATCATATCCAATTAATAAAGTTACATGGATATTAGTAACATAGGATTTACCTTTATCACCGATTTTAAAAATTTTGCGAATCGGTTTAGCTCCTAATGTCGTATGATATATTACAACCGGATGACTTTTATCAATTATCTTCTCTAGATCTTCAAGTTCAGTACCCGTACCATCAATAATTTCTGAATCATATCTATTTAGAAATTCTGCAAGTACATTCGGAAAAATAGTTTGATGATGGCCAAATTTGATTAGAAAATGATTGCCTACATATCCCTTTTCTGGGTTATCTGAATGTGTTGGCCACTTTCTCATAATAGTCGTTGCATTAATATCTTTATTATAGTAATTAAGCATCATCGAACTTGCCGTACCTTCACACCCCATAACCATTGGTATAGGAAATAATTGACTTTTCGGTTTAACATTTAAAATTATGCCCATAAAGGTTCTCCTTTTACGATATCTTCTTAAATAAATACATTTGTTTATACATATAATATATCATTTAACATTTAACTACATAGTATAAGAAAGCGGGACAGAGCATCTTTTACTAAAAAGATTTCTTTATCCCGCTTCTCGATATTATTATAGTATTTCAGCTTCAATTTCCATTAATAATTTTTTTATCTTTTTATGTTGAATTTTAGATACTTGAATAGCGACAGTTCTCTCATCCTGATCATTTCTTTTCTTAGAAATAAGCCCTTTTTCTTTTAAGTTTTGTACGGCTTTTGAAATATAGTACGGCTTAAATTTAGATTGTTTAATGATATCTTTAACGTTGTAACAATCTTTCTCGCCTCTATATATAAACTAAAATATATATTTCTTCGAACGAGAGTGCAAATTGACTTTTGATATTTGCGACATAATCTTTAGACTTCTTAGTTGTAACAACTAATTCAACGATATTTCTGATTGGTACCGATACTGATTCCATTGCAAATCAACTCCTCAAAATAATTTAATAAATTGTTGAATTGGTATATTGTGCAATCTTTAGTATCTATAGCATTTTCCCTTTCAACACAATGATTTAATAATATTTATTATTTTATAATGACTTTTAAAAACATTTAATAAATTTTCAAATATTGACTTTTCAACATTTTTGTTTTTCATATAAACCCTTTTATATCAATCTCTACAGCGTTCAATTTACAAAAAAATCACCCATGTACATAGTTTGTATTTAAGAATTTTTAAAAGTTTATTACTTTTTAAATATAAAGAATTCCTGTCATAAATTGAATAATATATAATATTAAAGATTATGATTTTTCTTTTGTATTTACATCATTTTGAAATAAACAAAAAAATCTGGCACATCAAAATGTACCAGATTTAAAGATTGTATATTATTTTTTCTTACCTAATGTATCAACGAAACTTAATGCAGATAAACCTAAAAGTGTTAAAGCATGTTTAGCACCTTTAAAGCCATGTCCAGCTTCATAGTGTTTATATGCTGCAACTGTCATAACAGAACCTACAAGTACTGAACCTAATCTTGATAAAGATTTGTTGCAAGCACTTAAGAATAAGAAGATTGAACCTACTAGTTCAAGTCCACCAGCTAATTTCATAGCATTTCTTGAAAGGCCGAATCCTTCTTCGAATTGTTGAGCCATACCGTCGTCATCTTTCACTTTTGGTTGACTTGAATCAAAAATTTGTTTACCTACATATACATTTAATAAATATCTTAACATTACTTAATTTCCTCCTTATTTTTCATATATTCATCTACAATCGGTTTAACTTGTTCACCTAATAGTTGAATAGATTTTAATACTTTTTCATGCGGCATAGAGCCTACTGGTAAATGTAACATAAATCGATTAATACCTAAATCTTCATGCAGTTTAATAATTTTAGCTGCAACTGTTTCAGGACTTCCAACAAACAATGCACCATGAACAATTTCTTGTTCGAATTTTCCCATTGAATATGGTGGCCATCCACGTTCTCGGCCTAATTGATTTATAACATATGCACTTGATGGATAATATTCTTCCATAGCTTTTTCATCAGTTTCAGCAATGTAACCCCATGAGTGTGTCGCTACAGGTAATTTAGATGTATCAAAACCATTTGATTCAGCAACAGCTTTGTACATTGCCACATTACGTTTAAAACGACTTGGCGCCCCTCCTATAATAGCATAAGTGATAGGTAATCCCAATTTTCCTGCTCTCATAGAAGATTCTGGATTTCCTCCAGTTGCTAACCAAATAGGCAATTTATCTTGAACTGCTCTTGGAAATACTTTTAAATGATCAATTGCCGCTCTTGTTTGTCCTTGCCAAGTTACGGTTTCATTTTCATTAATTTGCATTAATAAATCTAATTTTTCTTTATATAGTAAATCGTAATCTTTTAAGTCGTATCCGAAGAGTGGAAATGACTCAATAAATGAACCTCTACCTGCCATAATTTCTGCTCTACCATTACTAATCGCATCTAATGTAGCGAATCTTTGATAGACCCTAACAGGATCGTCAGATGATAATACTGTTACAGCTGATGACAATCTAATATTTTTAGTTTGACTAGCCGCAGCTGCTAACACTGTAACTGGATCTGATACTGCATAATCTTCTCTATGATGCTCCCCTAATCCATAAACATCTAATCCTACTTGATCAGCTAGCTTAATTTCTTCAACAATTTGATTAATTCTTTCGTGTGCAGGGAAAGGTTTGTCCACACCATTAATTGGAGAGATTTCAGCAAATGATGATAATCCTAATTCAAATTTCATGCTCTCACCTCGATATAATTATTATACTAGATATAATTATAGTACTAATTCTCCATTTGTCAATAATATTAATCAAAATAAAAAATAGCACATAAACTTCTGCAGAAGTTTATGTGCTATTTTTCTTTTTAATGATTATGTTCTAAATTGCATAACTTGATAATAGACTGTTTTAAAGGCATCTCTTGTTCATAAATCCTTAACTGATCGATTGTTTCTGGATTTAAATAAATACACTTTTTAGGTTCTCCATTTTGAAATGCAACAATTGCTTCACCATCATCACTACCTTCAAACATTCTATCGACGTCTGAAAAATATTGACTTAAAATATAAATTAATGCATCACTATATCTTTCACGGTCTTGTTTATATAATTCAACTTGATCATCTTGTATATAATACGCATCAACAATGGTCATGCCTTTCACTTCAGATATTTCATGCGTGATATTTTGACTCAGTTGTTCTTTCTTAAAAAATTTAAACAACGTAAACGATCCCCTTCATTTATCAATTAATTAGATTTACTTCTTTGATATTCCTGATACTCAAAAAATACTTGGAATAGCATGATTAACATTGCAGGATGATATTTTGAATTAACAATATCAATATTATGATTGGATGCAATTTTAAATCTTTCAGACTTAGTCTCCATGACTAAATTATTTGCTTCATCTGTGACTTTTACAGATCTAGATATAAACCCTGATTCAAACAATAAAGTATCGTTTTTCTCACCATTAAATATTATTCTCGGTTTAAATCCAATTTTTGTTTCGAATGTACCTATTTTAGTATCGTTCTTAAATACTTCCCAAACAGTTTTAAAAGGTGTCTTTAACTTTCCTTCTATCGATCTTTCTTGTAACACTTTAAAAGTGCCACCTTCAAATTCAATCATAAAATTATGTTTCTTTCTCCCTAATAACGCAAATGTTTCTTGTCTAGTGGATGTATAATATAAGCTTAGAATAAATGCAGGATTATTGTGTTCATCATAGACTTCTATTGGTTTTGTTGATGCACCGAAAAAGTTTTCTTTGAAATGATAATGTGACATATTAACCTCCTGAATGAGCTGTTATTATGCTCATTCTACCATAGCTAAATTTTGTTCACCATCTTTAACATTTTGTAATTTCAGTACATTTTCTATCATTAATTTAATTAACTTTTCTTTATCCTTCTTAATGGAAACTAATGCAATTCTTTCATCAGTTTTAGACCTTTCTTTATCAAGATAGTTTAATTTTACAAGTACTTTTATGGATTTATTGATTTTTACTAAATCCCATCCAAACTGATCTTTAATATCTTCTAGTGTTCGACACCCGTTATGAGACATCTCTATAAATAATAAAATCATAAATTGATCGATATTCATTTTATATTGATGATTGATATTAAAATGTATATCACTCATCACACGATTAATTTCTATCGCATAATCAACGAAATAGTCCGTATTTAAATCTGTAGAAATCTCATTTAAATTATGCTGAAAATCTATTTCTATTTGATTAATTAATTGAGATATTTTCGTTTTGTGACGAGTTTCTACTATTATAATAATTTTTCTCTCATCTTGCTTTAATCGTTCTTTTTTATAATAATTCAAATCATGTAAATAGGATATGACATGTGTTAACATCGTTTGATTAATACGAAGTACTTCTTTAAAATCTAAAGCTGTATATTTTCTTCTCTTTTGATTATCATTAATAAATTTCAAAATCTTTAAATGATAAATATTTAATGCGCAATTTTTCTTTAGTATTTTCTTCACTTGAAAATTTAAATAATTTAATTTCAATAATTCGTTCTTATATTCAGTCATAGCTCAATACCACCTTATTTTATTTTTTGTTTTATATAGATATGCTTAATGACATCAGCTGAAGAATCATAATCTATTACTAATTTTCTTGATTCTTTATCAAAATTTATTGTATTTATCTTATTACCAGTTTCCTCATTAAATTGCTGATTAATTGGCTTATTACGTTTAATACGAATATCGTGAATTCTATACTCAATATCCTCAATGTTCAATCCAGTAATATTTAGTTTTTGATGCAGCTTATTAAATAGTTTATTATTTGGAAAGATTAATAGCTGATATTCATTTAAATAATGCGTAACTAGAATATTGTCATTAAAAAACACGATATTTCCTCTTAATCTTTTTAAAGTTAATATTAATTCAAATAACTGATACTGACTTTCTTTATTTAATTGTAATTCTTTGATCATAAGGTGACTGCTCTGTGAAGGTATCATACTATCAATCCAAGTATCATCTATAATAATTGAAATTCTTTGCTTATACTCTAAACACCATTTAAATGTTTCAATAAGTGATTCGATTAGGGATTGTCGGTTGATATAAGATATTTAACGAAGAATTATTCTTTAATATAGTAGTTATTTCTCTGTCGGAGACTAATTCATGGTAAACTTTGCATGCAATTTGGTTATTTCCATCTATTATATGTGTCATTTGATTAGCTAAGTATTTATCGTAATCATTCAAAATTAATGTTACTTTTGAATCTTTCAATGTTTCATTTATCATTTTATAAACGTGATTATATTGGTAATATGTCATATTTAAATAGAAATGAAACTGCCTCTGTCCATAATAGTACGTGCAATCAATTAAATAATTTAATAGTCGCTTAAATCTATCTGCAAACACTTCTAAATTTTCATTTCTAGATAAATTTATTTCAAATGAAATCTCAAATTGGTGTTCTAATGAGAAAGAAAACATTTGATGCATCAATCTATTACTTTCAAAATTTGATTCGTTTAAAAGTTCATTAATTAAGTGATGCGAAAACATTAAACCGTATTGCCCAATTTCTTTTCTCATCGTTAATAACTTTGATTGCTGAAAATTATTAGTTAATGTTTCGATATTTCTGATATATATTAGTAAATTAGATGTTGGGAGCTTTGATGTTAATTGATCATCTAAATGAATATCTAAACTAATATAATCTGCAACATTATTTGTTAAATCTTTCAGTCGATGAGATATCTTATTTAAATTTTCAATAAGGTTTGTCCGTTTATTATTAAATGGGTAATACTGATCATTCGTGAGTTGCTTTCGATATTTTGCTGGTGTTATATGATACTTATCTCTAAAACTCGTTATAAAATTTGATTCATACGCAAATCCATTATCCCCTGCAATTTGTGTAATAGATTTTTTTGAATAGATTAAGTCAAATATCGCATATGATAAACGAATACTTTTTCTAAGTTCTCTAAATTTTATATCTGTTATTTCTTCTAGATTTTCTGAAAACCATCTCACTGATAAAATACAATTCGTCGCAACTTCAGCAATATATAATTTTTCTTTATAATGGTCATGCATATAATTGATAGCTTTATGTATATCGTTGTTTAAATAATAATCATGATCTTCATCTACAATTCTATATAATCGTAATGTCATCATAAATTGCTTGATTGTATTAAACACATTTGTATCCATGTCATTTTTATATTTAATGTAATTGGCGAGCACCTTATTCATAAAATACTTAAGAACACTGTTATCAAGTTTATCTACATCAATATAGTACTTTTTCTCAAATTGAAAGAAATAATCAAGTTCACATCTGGATAAATACAAAGTGGCTATAACGGTATCTTCATTAGAATAAATACGATAATGTTCCAAATCATTAATGATTACAATATCATTTGCTTGATATATTTTTCTTTTTCCATTGATATAAATCTTACTACTTCCTTCTATTATAAATAGTAGTAATAACCCCATATTAAAATCAGATTGAATATTTAAAGGTTGGTAAATTTTTAAATTACTATCATATAACATGTCAAACACCTCAATTCCTTATGAAACATCTTTATTTACTATTCATGATAATTATAATTCAACAAATATTACTAAAAATACTTTATTCTTGACTTTTTATTATGAAATTTTGTACTTATTTTAATCCTTTAGATGCAATATTCTTTTGTTTATTTGATATAATTTTTCGTATTATTATCCAAAGTCAATTATTTTATTATGTCTTAAATATTACAAACGTGTAACAAAGAATCGAGTTCAATACTTAAAAGTGCTTAAAAACGTTGATATTATAACGTTCTTTATTCAGTGTAAAATGTTCGGAATTATTACATGAAATCTTTAGATATTTAAATTAAATTACAAAGCTTTAACATTCAACACAAACTAAATAATTTCTGATAAAGTAGGTTTTGTTGATTAACAGCGAAGAAAAAAACTTATTAGAAAAAAACATAAAACATATACGAAAAAATTATTTTTAAATTATCTAGGAGGATTTATTTATTATGAAGAAAATCGCAACAGCAGCAATCGCAACAGCAGGAATCGCAACATTTATGGCACATGACGCAGATGCAGCAGAAAATACACAAGGATATAATCCAAACGATCCATATTCTTATTCTTACAATTACACAATTGACCAACAAGGTAACTACCACTACACTTGGGAAGGTAACTGGAATCCATCTTCTCATTACGGTTACGAAGCTCAACAACAAGTAGCAACTAACACTGCTTCTTCAAATAACGAAGCAGCTTCAAATACAAATTATTCACAACCAGCATTCAATGCTGCGCCAAATGGTGGTGGTTTAGGAGATTCTCATAACACATCTTCAAACCAAAACAATGTTCGTGTAACAACTACACAAGCACCATCAACTAGCAACCATACAGCAACTACATCAAACTCAAGTTCAAATGTAAGCACTACAACTACATCAACTTCTCGCCCATCAACTGGTGGAGGAGCTAACTTATACACTGCAGGACAATGTACTTACTATGCATTCAGCAAACGTCCTGACTTAGGTAGCACTTGGGGAAATGCTAATAACTGGGCTAACGCAGCAGCACAATCTGGTTACACAGTAAATAACAACCCATCTGCAGGTTCAGTATTACAAACTACAGCTGGTGGATACGGTCACGTAGCTTACGTTGATAAAGTAAACTCTGACGGTTCTATCCAAGTTTCTGAAATGAACTACCAAGGTGTAGGTGTTGTTTCAACTCGTACTATCTCAGCTTCAGCAGCTGGTTCTTACAACTACATTCACTAAGATGAATATAAATAAAAAAGAGCAATCATTGCGATTGCTCTTTTTTTATGCATTTGTTTTTACTTTTTTAATACCGATACCTGTTATACCATAAAATGCTGCAAAGAACACACATAAATAACATGGTACAGTCCACCAGAAGAATTCTCCTAACGAAACACCCAATAAATCACGATAGTATATACCTGAAGTACCCCAAGGGATAAATGGCAACACCATTGTTCCACAATCTTCTAGCGTTCTTGATAAGTTCACACGATCTAAATTACGTTCATTATACATGTCCATTAACAATACACCTATCATAATAATCACGACAGATGCAACACCAGCTGCAAATACAAGAATTAAACTTCCAGCTATCGTAACTAATATCAAATGTGAATCTTTAGAAACTTTACTAGATATTGTCGTTAAAATAACTTTTAAACTACCGGATGCTTCTACAATACCCGCAAATGCATAACCACAGAAAATCGTTACAACAATTTCAGTCATACTCATAATGCCACCACGTTTTAACAGTTCTATCATTGAACTTGATGCATCATTTTCAGATAAGCCTGTCATATTGATATTAAAACCTTGCATCGTTACATTAAATGCATCTACAATTTCAAATCCATTATTAAACACACCTACAAACATTGCGACTAAACTAGATAATAACATCATCGGTACAGTAGGTTTTCCTATACTAATACCTAAGACGATAACAATGACTGGTACCCATACCCAAAAGTTTAAATTAAAAGCTGTATCAATATTACTCAGCAATTCATTTATTCTTTTGCTTTCTACATTTTTAGCATCAAATTGTAAGCCTGCTATAAACCATACAATAAGCCCAATAATTGATGCAGGTATTGTCGTCCACATCATATGTTGGATATGCTTAAAGATATTTACTTTTGTTACTAATGCAGCTAAATTTGTCGTATCAGAAAGTGGTGACATTTTATCTCCAAACACACCACCTGCTATTACAACACCTGCAACCATACCTATCGGAATATTCATTTCATTGGCAATCGCCATTAACGCTATGCCAGCAGTCCCAACTGATCCCCATGCAGTACCTGTAGCGACAGATGTAACGGCTGTTATGACAAATGCAGTTACTAAAAAGTATGTCGGATTGATCGTTTCTAAACCATAATAAATTAAAGCAGGTACAGTGCCTGAATACATCCACGTACCTATTAAAATACCGACTGCAAATATTATGTATATGGCTGGCATTGCAGTTGCTAACCTCTTTGTAATACCATCTTGTAAGTCTTCCCAAGTTAAGCCTACTCTAATAGCTATAAAGCTCGCATAAACCGCTGCAATAATTAATAAAGGTTGAATTGGATAATGTAGAATCCCAAAACCAATCAATACGACTAGCCCCATAAATAAAATCGTAGAAATTGCTTCAAATAAAGTTGGTAATCTCTTCATATAATGCCCCCTTCAATATACTTAGAAAACTAACCATATTATTTTATATATGAAAAAAGTAGTCGCAAATAATTTGCTAACTACTCTTTTTCAATGTTTTAATCCTTAACATAAATATTACAAGAAAATGACATTAATTTTCTAAAAATTCACCGTAAAACCTTATATTATCGGTATATTTTCTATATTACTGTTTGTCATAATTGGTCATAAATATTACTAAAATATTGTATCTGATTATGATTAAGTAACAACTGTATGAAAACACACACAAACATAAAAACTTCTGTTAAAGTATTATTTGTCGTCGGAAAACGACACAAACAAAACTAAAATTTAAATTTAAAACATATACGAAATTTACGGAGGATTATTTATAATGAAAAAATTAACAGCATTCGCAGTATTATCTACGGGATTAGCAACAACAATAATTGGAAATGGTGAAGCTTCAGCAGATACTTTCGATAACGCTCAAGCTCCAGTTCAAAACCAAACTCAAACTCAAAACTTTAACTATACTAATAACTATAGCCAAAATTACAACACTTCAAACATGAGTCAATCATTTACTTCTTCAGTAACACAAACAGCAACTCAAACTACAAGTTCATCAGCTAACTTATACACTGCTGGACAATGTACTTATTATGTATTTGATAAAAGACAAGCAGCTGGAGAACCAATTAGCTCAACTTGGGGAAATGCTAACCAATGGGCAGCTAATGCAGCAGCAGATGGTTACACTGTAAATAACACACCTAAAAAAGGTTCAATCTTACAATCAACAGCTGGTGCTTACGGTCACGTAGCATACGTTGAAAATGTAAACTCTGACGGTAGCGTTGAAGTTTCAGAAATGAACTACCAAGGTGAAGGTGTTGTATCAACTCGTACAATCTCAGCTTCAGAAGCTGGTTCTTACAACTACATTCACTAAGATTAATTGAATATCATTTAAAAAGGAGACTGGACATATCATTGTCTAGATCTCCTTTTTTGTTTATAAAATAATTAATTTATATTATTGATTGGCGGCATCGGTAAAAAAATGTATACTTGAATTAAGTTAGGAGGGATTATACATGAGTGAAAACGAACAAAATCCATTTCAACAAACTACAACACATTCGACATATGAAGATGTATCACAACACTTAGATACAACTGATGATGATAGATTATTCGGTATGCTTATATACTTAACAAGTTTCTTTGCTTCATTCTTTGCGCCACTTATCATTTGGTTAATTAAAAGAGAGAACTCTCCATTCGTTGATAGAATTGGTAAAGATTATTTGAATTTCTTTATTTCATATACGATTTGGGGAATCGTTGGTACCCTATTATGTTTAGTATTAGTAGGCTTTATTATATTACCAATATTAGCTATTTTAGCTTTTATCTTTACGGTTATCGGTGCTATCAAAGCATACAATGGAGAAACTTATTTACCACCATTATCAATTCGTATGATCAAATAACACTTTCAATTTTTGAAAGTGTTATTTTCTTTTTTTATAGTAAAACTGATTAAATACTAAAATTAAATTTCGTGATAGAATGACGTATACTCTTATAATCTTAAGAGTGACGTATTTTATGAATCCCCTTTTTAAACGTTATTTGTGCAGTTCCATTTTTATGGAAAGGCATAATTTTTTTGTACTTTATCACTACAGTGCTTTAAAGGAGGAGTTTTTTTGGATCAAAAAATTAAAAAACCGAGAAGAAGATATATAAGCTTACCGACACAAATATTAATCGCTTTAGTATTAGGTGTTGTAGTAGGATACTTTTTACACGGACAAGACCATTTAATTAAATTCATTCGACCTATTGGAGATATCTTTTTAAACCTTATTAAAATGATTGTTATTCCAATTGTATTCTGTTCATTAGCATTATCAATTTCAAACGTTGGTGATATGCATACCGTTGGTAGATATGGTTGGAAAACGATTTTATACTTTGAAATCATCACGACAATTGCAATTGGGTTGGGCATTATATTCGGAAACTTATTCAAACCTGGATTAGGTATAGACGCAAACAAATTACCTAAAGGTGATATTTCTAAATATGAACAAACTGCTGATGCTGCAGAAAAATCTACTTATGGTAATCACATGATAGATACAATAGTTGGCATCATACCTACAAATATATTTGAAGCTTTAACAGCTGGAGAATTACTACCTATTATATTCTTTGCAGTATTCTTCGGATTAGCAATCGCTGCTGTTGGTGAAAAAGGTCAACCAGTTAAAGATGTATTAAGCGGAACATTAGAAGCTGTATTCTGGATGATACATAGAATATTAAGATTAGCGCCATACGGTGTATTTGCTTTTATCTGTGTAACGATTATGACATTTGGATTATCTGCTTTAATTCCATTAGTTAAGTTATTAGCTGTTGTTGTAGGTGCAATGGTATTCTTTATTATTGTTGTATTAGGGATTGTCGCAAAAATTTGTGGTATCAGCGTATTCTCTATTATTCGCATATTAAAAGACGACTTATTGTTAGCGTTCTCAACTTCAAGTTCAGAAACGGTTCTACCATCAGTAATGGAAAAAATGGAAAAGTTCGGTGCACCAAAAGATGTTGTTTCATTTGTTGTACCAACAGGATATACATTTAACCTTGATGGATCAGCTTTATATCAATCAATCGCAGCATTATTTGTTGCTCAGATGTATGGTGTTCATTTAACGCTTGTTGAACAGTTAATATTAATGTTTACATTAATGATTACATCTAAAGGTATGGCAGCTGTACCTGGTACTTCTATAGTTGTTCTTATTACAACATTAGGGTCTATGGGATTAAATCCAGAAGGACTTGCATTAATTATCGGTATAGACAGACTATTAGATATGACTAGAACATGTGTCAATGTTGTAGGTAACGCGTTATCTACAATTGTTATCTCTAAATGGGAAAACAAATATGACCATGAAAAAGGTCAAGAATATTTAAAAACATTAAAAAAAGCATAAAAAAAAGATTCGGCTAAGGGGAGCCGAATCTTTTTTTAATTTATTTAAGTGAATCCACAATTTCTTTAATTTCATCTTGTTTTAAATCAACAACAATTTCTCCATCTTTCGTATCTTCTTTTAAAGCATCTTTAGCTTCTTCTGAATGATATAATTTCGCAATTTTCTTGTATGTTTTATTATCTTTGTCTTTCGTATTTGCTGCGATAAAGTTGATATAAGGTTTAGCTGCATTAGCACCTGGATCTTCTAAGAAAATAGGATCTTTTTTAGGATCTAATCCAGCTTTTGAAGCTACACCATTATTGATAACAGCAATATCCACTTCATCTAATGCTCTCGCTGTTTGTTGTGCATCTACTGCTTTAATGTTTAAATTCTTTTTATTTTCAACTATGTCTTTAGGTCCACCACTTAAACCGAAGTTCTTATCTAATTTAATGTAACCTGCTTTTTCTAATAATTTTAACGCTCTTGCTTGGTTTGAAACATCATTTGGAATTACAACTTTAGCACCATTTTTTAAATCTTTAACATCTTTCAATTCTTTAGAGTATATGCCTAATGGCGCAAGCACTGTCGTTCTAATAGGAGTAATATCTGTACCTTTATTTGCTTTCTTAAATTGATCTAAAAATGCGAAATGTTGGAAGGCATTTAAATCAATATCTCCGTCTGATAAAGCTTTATTTGGAACATTGTAGTCTGAAAACTGTTTGATTTCAACTTCAATACCATCTTTTTTAGCTAATTCTTTAACTTTGTCCCAAACTGCTGTGTCATTTGATGCGATACCAATTGTGACTTTCTTATCGTCTTTCTTATCTCCACATGCTGCGAGTAATAATACTAATGCTACTAATAATGTTAAGACTTTCTTCATTTAAATTGCTCCTTTATATTAAAATATTTAACTTCTGCGTACTAATCTAGATAAGACATTACCTAGAGATTGAATAACTTGTACCATAATAACAAGTATAATAACGGTGATAACGATGACGATTGTATCAAATCTTTGATAGCCGTATGCAAGTGCTAAGTCACCTATTCCGCCTCCACCAACTGCCCCGGCCATTGCAGTAGCACCAATTAAACCAATAATTGAAGTCGTTAATGCTAAGATTAATGATCCTAGTGCTTCTGGTAATAAGAAATATCTAATAATTTGAATGGGTGAAGCACCCATTGAATGTGCAGCTTCAATAACACCAGAATTAACTTCTAATAATGAGTTTTCAACTAATCTTGCTATGTAAGGTGCAACATAAACAGTCAGTGGTACAATTGCTGCAGATGTACCTATAGAAGTACCTACAATTAATTTCGTAAAAGGTACGATCGCAATTAATAATATAATGAAAGGTAAAGATCTGAATATATTAATAATTGGATTGAGTAAATAATAAATGATGACATTTTCCCATATACCGTTTTTTCTAGTAATCACTAACAAAATGCCTAATGGAATACCAATTAATGCACCTAATACAAGTGACACAGTTACCATGTATAAAGTTTGATATATAGAATCTAACAATAGTGAAGAATCTAATGATGATCCGAACATTATGCACCAACCTCCTCAAATTCTATATTTAATGAATCTAAATGGGCAAAGCTTCTTCTAATTGCACTGTCGTCACCTTTCAAACGTAACGTTAAGTACCCTACTGGTGTGCCTTGAATATCTGACATTGAAGCAAACAAGATATTAATTTGAACTTGATATTTTGTAATTAAGTCATTGATGATGGATTGTGTCACTTTCTCTCCATCTATATATAATTTAATGTCTGTTGCATGATGATCAGTTGGTATTAATTTTCTTAAATTATCTGATATATCTGTTGTAATAACTGTAGATACAAAATTCTTGGCTGTTGCTGTTTTAGGATGGCTGAAGACATCTAATACCGGTCCAATTTCGATTACTCTACCATTTTCCATCACTGCGACTTTGTTACAAATCTTCTGTATCACACTCATTTCATGTGTAATCAGTAGAATTGTGACTCCAAATTCTTCATTGACATTTTTTAATAATTTCAATATAGAATCTGTCGTTGCCGGGTCAAGTGCACTTGTTGCTTCGTCACATAATAATATTTTAGGATCTGTCACGAGTGCTCGTGCAATAGCCACTCTTTGCTTTTGTCCTCCAGATAGTTCATTAGGATATTGCTTTCCTTTATCCTCTAGACCAACAAACTTTAATAGTTCATCTACTTTGGCTTTAATTTTTTCTTTACTTGTACCTTGCAAAATAAGCGGCATCGCAACATTATTAAATACTGTCTTAGAATTTAATAGATTGAAATGTTGAAATATCATACCGATATTCTTCTTAACACTTTGTAATTCTTTCTTTGAATATTGATTGATGTCATGGCCATTAACAATGACCTCTCCCGTTGTTTTCTCTTCCAAAGCATTAACAAGTCTTATTAACGTACTTTTTCCTGCACCACTATATCCAATTACGCCAAAAATATCTTGTTCTTCGACTTTAAAACTGACATCTTTTAAAGCTTGGATTTTAGAATTCTTTTGCTGGAAAATTTTATTTACATTTTTAAATTCAATCATCTTATTTATCCCTTCCGAATTCTTATTAATACGATAAGAATTATATGGGTGTTTCCATTTATCGTCAATACTTATAATCAAATTTTTCTAAATATTCATTTATCTGGATTGTATTTTTTCTCTTTAATGATTGATTAACATTTTCTTAATGAATTTTTATTAATGTAAGCGCTATCAATAAATTATTGACAATTTTGTGAACAACAAATAAAATGAGAATTAAGATGTATTTTTACATCTATAAATAAGGGGGTTATGAGTATGGCAGAGCATGATTTCAAGCGTTTAGCAGCAGATCCAAAGTTTAAAGAACTTCTGAAAAAAAGAAATAATTTTATATTTCCTATCTCTATATTCTTTATTTTGGCAACACTCCTATTCCCAGTGTTGACTGGTTATACAAACATCTTGAATAATATTGCATTTTGGAATATCTCATGGGCATGGATTTACGCTTTATTATTATTCATTATGGTTTGGACACTTGTCACTTTGTACATGCGAAAAGCAAAATCTTTTGATAAAGATGCTGAGGAACTATTAAAAGCATATAGAGAGGAGCAAAACTTATGAATGTCATCGTCGTCGTTATGTTTTTAATATTTGTCGGGATCACATTGTTTATTACATATTTTGCATCTAAAAGAACACAATCAGCAAATGACTTCTACACTGCTGGTGGTGGCTTAACAGGTTGGCAAAATGGTTTGGCAATTGCAGGTGATTATTTATCAGCCGCTTCATTTTTAGGTATAGCAGGTGCCATCGCATTATGGGGGTTTGATGGTTTCTTCTATAGTATTGGTTATTTAACAGCTTATCTTATTGTGTTATACATCGTAGCTGAGCCGTTAAGAAACCTTGGTAAATATACTTTAGCAGATATGATTGCAGCACGATTTGAATTAAAAAAAGTAAGAGCTATGGCTGCAGTTTCTTCTATTACAATAGTTATATTCTATATGCTTGCACAACTCGTTGGTGCAGGTGCACTTATTCAATTACTATTTGGTATACCTTATACGCTCGCTGTTATTCTAGTTGGTATAATGATGACTATTTACGTATTATTTGGTGGTATGACAGCAACAAGCTGGGTACAAATGGTTAAAGCTGTATTACTTATGATTGGTACTGTAATTATTTCATTTTTAGTGTTATTACATTTTGACTTCAATCTTTCTACGATGTTTGGTGAAATGCATAACATTAAGTCATCTGATTTCAAAGGTGAATTTATTAATCCAGGTTCACAAGGTAAACCACCGTTAGATAACATCTCATTAATTATTGCGTTACTGTTTGGTACAGCTGGGTTACCACACATATTGATGCGATTCTTTACAGTTAAAGATGCTAAAACAGCAAGATCTTCTGTAATGTGGGCAACATGGATTATCGGTATCTTCTACATTTTAACAATCTTCCTTGGATTTGGTGCAGCAGCATTATTAACACGTGAAGAAATTATTGCAGCTAACCCTGCAGGTAATATGGCAGCTCCATTATTAGCAGCAAAATTAGGTGGAGATTTCTTAATGTCATTCGTTTCTGCCGTAGCATTTGCGACGATTTTAGCAGTAGTAGCAGGTTTAGTATTAACAGGCGCGTCTGCATTCGCACATGATATTTACGGGCAAGTTATTAAAAAAGGTAAAATAAGCGAACGTGAACAGATGAAAGCAGCAAAATTAGCTTCATTAACCGTTTCAGTTGTATCCATTATATTAGCCTTATTTGCTCAAAATTTAAACGTAGCATTCTTAGTATCATTAGCATTTTGTGTCGCAGCAAGTGCTAACTTACCTGTCATTGTATTTACGATATTTTGGAAGAGATTTAACACACACGGTGCCATCACAGGAATCGCTGTCGGCTTAATGGTGTCACTTATACTCGTTATTTTAAGTCCAAATGTCATGAATCCAGCAGGAACAGCATTTATAACAATGTCGCCAATATTCCCATTATCAAACCCTGCAATCATATCAGTACCAGCAGGCTTTATTGGTGCATTTTTAGGAACATTCCTAGGTAAATCAGAATCACATGATAAATTCCAAGAAGTCCAAGTTAAATCTGCAACTGGTATATCAACTTCAGATATAACACATTAAAAATTCGATAGTATTGTGGAAGTATTTAGGGACACAATTCTGAGTAATGTCCGTAACGGGCCGTGTTAGGGACACAATTCCAAATAATGTCCTTAATTAGACGATCCTAACTTCCATTTCTCAGAATTCTGGTAATTAGAACAACTTACTAACGTATTAAATGTCAAAAACCGCTTAGACTTCCATCGTGTCTAAGCGGTTTTTCCCTATTTTAATTTTGCTTTTTGTAAGAACTTCACTTTTTTGCTAAGTGATTTTGAAGATTTTTGTTTGAGCATTTTATTTCTTATTTTAATTTTTAAAGTACTTGATGATTGTGCTGCTTTACCGATTTTTCTTGATTTTAAGATGACTTTTTTAGTATGTTTCGTTCTTAATTTATCATATCGTTTTAAGGCTGATTCTATATCTCGATCGTTAATTAAATTCACTAATGTTACGGCATCTTCTATTGCTTGTCCTGCACCTTGTCCCATGTTCGGTGTTGTTGCATGTGCTGCGTCTCCCAACAGAACTACTCTATTTGAAACGAAAGATTTCAATGGTACGAGGTCGTACATATCATGATGTAATATGCCTGTTTCTTCTTGTGCATCTAATACAGTTCTTACTTCATTAGGGAATTGATTGAAGTATGCTTGAAGATGTGGTTTCTCAAATGACTTAAATTGCAAATCATTTTCTTTAGCATTCATTGTACAGAACCAGTATAATTCGTTGTCTTTTAAAGGTACAATGCCAAATCTTCCTTTATGTCCCCAATATTCTAAAGTAACATCTTGTTCGATATTTAACTTCTCGTTTACTACACCTCTGAAACAAGTGTATCCAGCATACTTAGGTGCTGATTTCGGATAAAGTTGTGTTCTTACTTTTGAATGTATACCATCTGCTGCAATTACTAAATCAAATTGTTCTTCTAAACCATTTGTAAAATAAAGCCGTACATCGTCAGCTGTTTGCTTAAATGTTTTGACTTCATGATTTAAATAAATATTATCTGTTGGTACATGTGTTTTTAAGATTTCATGTAACACTTTTCTATGAATCGTAATATTTTTATGTTCATCTTGATTCATCATTAATGAATTTAAAAATTCATCTAAATCAGATCTAATTTCTATTTTTCTTAATGGCTGGCCTTCTTGCTCAATTGCATATGCCATTTTATATTGTTTCAATGCTTTAAGGACATTACTTCCAATACCTAAACCGGCACCATCTTGGTCTAAATTTCCACGTTGTTCATATACATAAACTTCATGTCCCGTTTGAGTTAGTAATCCAGCAGTCGTTAACCCACCGATGCCTGCCCCAATTACAGCAATTTTCATTTTGTTCACTACTTTCTTTGAAATAAAAATTTGATTATAAGCTTTATTTTAACATGAATCCTTACATATCTTTACCCCCAGTTCATATTGAACTAGGGGTAACCTTTATTTGTAATAGTCTTTATGGACTTTTGATTTTTTCAAATTATGGTCATCATAATAACCTTCCATAATTTTACCGATACTTGTTGCCCAATTCACATCTGTTGCATATAGGTGTTGACCAGGATTATAAGGGTTCCATCTCATTTTATATAATGTGTCTTGCCCATTGTTAAGATAATCCTTTTTAATAAATTCAGCGCCTCCATTTATAGCTTTTTCTGGAGAAGTCCAACCTTTTTTACGCGCATAACTACTACCTGTTTCTACAGCATCTTGATCAAATGCCCCGATTCCATAAAAATTATAGAATGTTTTACCGTTGGACATTTTGACACCACTAGCCAATTCAGAATTACCGTTGCCAGTTTCGATAAAAGCATGGCTCATCAAGTATATGACATTGACATCATATTTTTCTTGAGCATCTATAAAAGCTTTTTCTTTACCTTTTAATATGCCTTTATCTTTTAAAATTTCTTTAACTTGTTTTTCTGATACATCTACTTTTTTAGATATATCTATGAATTGAAAGTCTGTCTGACTTTTGTCGATATCCATAAATTTATCGATATCTTTTTTATCAGCATACACGAATTTATTGTCCTTTTGTGTAACAGCTGGTGCATCACTTTGCGTTTGAATTTCAAGCGCTTCTTCATAAGTATGCGTTTGATGATTTTTAAAAAAAGGAGACTCAAAAATAAATAATAAAACAATAAATATAATAATAATTGTGAGCCCTAAAATTAAAGAAAACCTTTCTCTCAAAAAGTTAATAATATTCACACCTCTTCTATTTGTATAAGCATTGTTACTGTTTTAACTTATCTTATATTTTCTTAAATTTCAACGAAATGTTTTCAAAAAATAAGAGCGAGACAGAAATCTGTCTCACTCTTCTCTACTCATACCTTTTAAAAAGTTCAATAATAGCGTTACACTTTGATTAATTTCTGGATCTTTAAGTGCACCTAATAAATCTGTTACAGAAGTCTTCTTATAAGGATTAGCCCTATTTGCTACTTTCATACCGTTATTAATTCTTCTCACGAAAGTCGATGTTTCTTCTATATCTAGCTCTCCTAATAAAAATAGAACTTGTCCAAGATTTCCTAAAATACCTTCATATTGTTCTTTATTTAGTTCATTGACGATATTTTTCGTAATGATTTTACGTTGCACAATGGCTGCGTGAAAAGCATCCAACGCTTCCGCTTCTTCCAGTGCATCGAGTATATCAATCCCTTTTTCAATGGCAATTTTTCGATCTGATAATCGTGATTTAATGTCATTCATATTTTCTTCAATTATATATTCTCTACTTTTATGAATTTTCTTAATCACTTTAACTCTTTCACCCATTATAAATCGCCACCTTTACTAGGGAATGTATAACTTGATTTCGCCCACTTATCTTGTACTCTCACACTAATCTGAGGCTGTCTATTACCAAAACGTGAATTATGTTTAGGTATAGGTGATTGCCCTTTTTTAGTGACAACTTCTAACTTCGCATAATTATCTTTATATGCTGGTGTATTTGTATCTTTATCAACATCACTATCTATTACAAAGTTAGGTGCACCTTCATTCTGATCATTTAATGGAATATAAATATTATTACCTGCTACTCTGTCTGTTACTTGCACATTCACTTCTACTGTACCTACTTTAGAAGTTATTTTAACTCTCGCACCATTTTCGATACCGTGTTCTTCAGCGAGTTCTTTAGAAATTTCACAGAAGTTTCTAGGTAATTTATATTTTAAACCAGGTACTTGATAAGTCATATTACCTTCATGGAAATGTTCTAACACTCGACCATTGTTAACGTGTAATGACATTTCTTTTGTCTTTTTAGATTCAACATTAAATGACAATGGATAAAGTCTAGCTTTGCCATCAGGGAAATTAAATCTTTCTGTATATAATAATGGTGTATCAGTGCCATCATCATTCATTGGCCATTGTAAACTATCAAATCCTTCTAGACGATCATACGTAATTCCTTTAACTAAAGGCATGAGTGATTGTGCTTCATACCATATTTCACTAGGATGTTGATAATCCCAATCTGCGCCTAGTGACTGTGCAATTAATTGAATGATTTCCCAGTCTGGTTTAGAATCTCCAAGCGTGTCTAATGCTTTATTGATTCTTTGAACACGTCTTTCAGTGTTTGTAAATGTACCATCTTTTTCTAATGAAGGAGATGCTGGTAAGACAACATCTGCAAATTCGGCTGTTTTTGATAAAAATAAATCTTGAACGACTAAGAAATCAATTTTCTCAAATGCTGATCTGACATAATTGATATTAGCGTCTACAACACCTGTATCTTCACCTTTAATATAAAGTGAGTGTAATGTCCCTTCATGTATACTATCTATCATTTGATGGTTGTCCAAACCTCTTTCTGAATCGAGCGAAACTTGCCAAGCTTGTTCAAATTTATGTCTCACTTCATCATCAGAGACATCTTGATATCCTGGGAATGTGTTAGGCATACTGCCCATATCACTACATCCTTGAACATTGTTGTGGCCTCTTAAAGGATAAGCACCTGTGCCAGGTCTCATATAATTCCCTGTTACTAATAATAAGTTAGAAATAGCTGTACTTGTATCACTACCGATACGATGTTGCGTTACACCCATTGCCCAACAGATGGATAGAGATTCAGTTTCTGCAACTTGTTTGGCAATATGTTTAAGTTCTGTTTGACTAATGCCCGTGAGACTTTCTGCATACTCTAACGTAAATGTATTAAGACTTTCATAATAACTATCAAAATCATTAACCCATTTATTGATAAAAGCCTCATCGTGCCAATTTTGGTCGATAATATATTTTGTAACAGCTGATAGCCAAACTAAATCTGTACCAGGATTTGGTTGATAAAATTTATCTGCACGTTCAGCCATCTCATGTTTTCTAATATCAAATACATATAATTTTTGTCCTAATAATTTATGTGCACGTTTAATTCTACTCGCAATAACTGGATGTGCTTCAGCTGTGTTTGTACCGATAGTAATGACCATTTTAGCTTTTTCTAAATCTTCAATTGAACCGGAATCGCCACCGTAACCTACTGTTCTAAACAATCCTTGAGTAGCGGGTGATTGACAATATCTAGAACAATTATCGACATTATGCGTTCCGATAACTTGTCTCGCTAATTTCTGCATTAAATATGATTCTTCATTTGTACATTTAGAAGATGAAATAAACGCTAATGCGTCTTTACCATATTGATTTTTAATTTGAGAAAATCGAGTACTGATCACTCTTAAAGCTTCATCCCATTCAACTTCTTGGAAATAGCCTTCTTTTCTAACTAAAGGTTTCGTTAATCTATCTTCAGAATTCACATAGTCCCATGCAAATTTCCCTTTAACACACGTAGAAATATGATTTGCTGGAGAATCTTCATGCGGTAACACTCTTAATATTTCTCTATCTTTTGTCCAAACATCAAATGAACAACCTACTCCACAGTATGTACATACTGTCTTCGTCTTCTTAATAACATCTTCTCGCATCGCCGCTTCTGAATCAGAAATCGCAAACAGTGGTCCATATCCAGTTTCAGCTTTTTTAGTGAGTTCAATCATCGAACGTAATAAGCCAGGTTCTTGATCAGTCATATACCCTGCGTTACCTAGCATGTTATTTTCCATCAAAGCATTACAAGGACATACTGTTACACATTGTCCACAGTTCACACAGCTTGATTCATCAATCGCACGATCATTGTCCCATATAACTCTAGGTTGTTTTCTTTCCCAATCAATTGTCAATGTTTCGTTCACTTGTACATCTTGACATACTTCTACACATCTACCACATAGAATACATTGATCCGGATCATATCTGTAAAATGCCCCAAAATCTTTTTCATAACCTTTAGATTGAAATGGATTAGATTGATGTTCTAAACCAAATTCACCCATTGTATTATGAATTTCGCAATTGCCATTATTATAATCACAAACTGTACAATATAATTCATGATGTTCAAGCACTCTGTCCAATGCTTGTTTCTGAGCTGATTTCACGGATTCAAGTTGTGTATTCACAACCATGCCATTCTCAATCATCGTACTACATGCACGTTGAAGTTGCCCATTAACTTCGACGACACATGAGTCACACGTTTCAATTGGTCCTAAAGATTCGTTGTAGCATATAGACGGAACGAAGGTTAACTTTTCAGCTTTAATAAAGTCCAATAGCCTCATGCCCTCTTCTACAAGAAAATCTTTACCATCAATTGTTATAACCTGATGTTCTTGCATATTGATTACCCCCTCTATGAAATTATGCCCAAAAAAGCCAAATATAATCATTTTCAAATGAAAAGGCTTACTTTTGATTATAATTTTGTAATTTTACAATTGCAAATAATTGTTATGTTTACTATATCGATAAATTTTCAGAAATTTCAAAAATATTATTGATACAATGTAAAATTTTTGCTAATCTATGAATATTCTTAGTTTGAAAGAAGGTTTTACAATGGTTACATTTATTTCTAGTATTATTATTTTAATTTTGGGGTATATCTTTTACGGTAAATACGTTGAACGCGTATTCGAGATACATCCGGATAAACAAACACCAGCGTATAGTAAACAAGATAATATGGATTTTGTACCTATGCCTGCTTGGAAAGGATGGATGATTCAGCTGCTTAACATAGCTGGATTGGGTCCGATATTTGGTGCAGTAGCTGGTGCTTTATATGGACCTGTAGCATTTATCTGGATTGTTGTAGGGTGTATCGTTGCTGGAGGTGTACATGATTACTTCTCAGGCATGCTAAGTTTGAGACATGGTGGTGCACAGTTCCCTATGCTTGTACAACATTATTTAGGTAAGATTATTAGAGTGTTCACAGATGTTGTGTCTGTCGTCTTGATGGTGCTTGTTGCAGCTGCATTTGTTGCTGGGCCAGCTCAATTATTATCAAGCAAGACACCTATTTCATTCTTCGTAGCATTAGTTATCATTTTTACATACTTTATACTAGCAGCTATTCTTCCTATCAATAAAATCATTGGACGTATTTATCCAATATTCGGTGTTATCTTAATCGTTATGGCCGTTAGTGTAGCCGTTGCTTTAATATTCAGTGGTAAACATATTCCTGAAATTACAATTCATAATATGCATCCTAAAGAACTACCTGTTTGGCCATTACTTATGGTGACAATATCTTGCGGTGCAATTTCAGGTTTCCATTGTACGCAAAGTCCAATCATTTCAAGAACAGTTAAAAATGAATCAGAAGGTAGAAAAGTTTTTTATGGCGCAATGATCTCAGAAGGTATTATTGCATTAATTTGGGCAGCAGCTGGTATGACATTCTTCGGTGGTACTGAAGGATTAGCAGCAAAATTACAATCAATCGGTCCAGCAGGTGTCGTTGACCAAATATCAATGGAATTATTAGGACCATTCGGTAGCATCCTTGCACTACTTGGTGTCATCATCCTACCTATTACAACTGGTGATACTGCACTTAGAAGTTCAAGAATGATTATAGAAGATTTCATGAGAGATAAAGTAAAAATTAAACCAAAAGTATTAATGATTGCAGCAAGCTTTGCTGTAGGATTACCTGCTTTCTTACTATCAACAATTGATTATTCATTCTTATGGAGATATGTTGGATTCTCAAATCAAATCGTCGCAACCGTTATGTTGTGGGTTAGTGTAAGTTACTTATTAAGATATGGCAAGAAACATTTAGTAGCAGGAATACCAGCATTATTCATGACAGCTGCAATTAGTGTATATGTATTATATGCACCTGAAGGATTATCATTACCATATCAAACATCTGTAATTGGTGGTTCAATCGTATTTCTAATTGTCGCTTCACTATATGTACGTGCAATTATTAAACATGCAGACCCAAGCAGAATCCCAACACCTACAAGAGATTTATATACATCATAAAAATGGAGACTTCCGATATTACATCGGAAGTCTTTTTTATGAGTATGTTGTGTGTTATGTGAAGATAGCGGGGTTCTTAGTTACAATTCTGTAGGATTTTGTAATTAACAGACCCACTACATACATATCAATCTCGAAATACTCATTACTTCTATACTTTCTAAACCTTCTATTATTGTTAAAGATTACAAATAATCATATATTTTTTATTCTCACAATCTATCTATAATATCCAAACAGTTGTACTATTGTATTACATTATATTTTAAAAAGGAGAGATTATTCATGTCTATAGACATAAAATCATTAGAAGATAAGTATCCTATTATTTCTAATATTAAAAATGGAGAAGAAGTATTTTGGAAAAATCCTGACTATTTAGTGACTACTGATTTACCATTTTCAATGGATGATGTATTAGATGCTGAACAACGATTAGCTCGTTTTGCACCGTATATTGAAGAAGTCTTTCCTGAAACGAAACTAAACAATGGAAAAATTGAATCTCAAATTTTCACATTAGATCATTTTAAAAATACACGATTCAGTCATTTAAAGGGACGTTTATTACTTAAAGGTGACCATGCTTTACCTATTTCTGGTTCTATTAAAGCACGTGGTGGCATTTATGAAGTGCTAAAGTTTGCTGAAGAAACGGCAATGAAAGAAACTGATTTTACGATTAATAGTGATTATCGCCTACTTGCTACTGAACAATATCAATCTATTTTCTCTAAATACAGAATTGCTGTTGGTTCTACTGGTAATTTAGGATTAAGCATCGGTATTATGAGTGCCAAATTAGGTTTCAAAGTAACGGTTCATATGTCTCAAGATGCTAAAGCATGGAAAAAGGACCTTCTCCGTTCTAAAGGAGTCGAAGTCGTAGAGCATGTTCAAGATTACGGTTATGCTGTAAAAGAAGGTCGTAAAGCTGCAGCAGATGATCCTTATTGCCACTTTATTGATGATGAAGCATCTAAAGATTTATTTTTAGGATATGCTGTTAGCGCGTTAAGACTTAAACAACAATTGAAAGACTTAAATATTCATGTAGATAAAGCGCATCCGTTATACGTCTATTTACCATGTGGCGTAGGCGGTGGTCCTGGTGGTGTCGCATTTGGATTAAAACTCATTTATGGTGATCATGTACATCCTATCTTTATCGAACCTACTGAAGCTCCTTGTATGACTTTAGGCATGATTACACAGCTACATGATCAAATTTCCGTTCAAGATATAGGTTTATCAGGAAAAACAATTGCAGATGGTTTAGCAGTCAGTCGTCCTTCGAAATTAGTCGGCAACATTATGACTTCATTATTGTTTGGTTCATGTACAGTAAATGACCATCAACTTTATCTTTATTTAAAAACATTAAAAGATCATGAAAATATCTTTATAGAACCTTCTGCTACTTCAGGTTTCCAAGGTTTAAAATATATTCATGACTTAAATTATGATTCCGAAAATGCCACGCACCTCGTTTGGTCAACAGGCGGTAACATGGTACCAGAAAATGAACAAAAGATTTATTACCAAGAATCTGTAGATATAGAAAAAAAGGGTTATGAAGATTGATTTTATTAATTATTCTAGGCATTTTAGCAGGGTTATGTGTACCACTACAAACATCTATTAATACGAAACTTGGTAGTTACACAAAATCACCTATACTTGCATCATTTTATTCATTCTTGATAGGAACAATTGTGTTAATCATTGTGAATACTATTATGAATCCACAAAAATTAACACCATCATTTATAATGAATCAAGACTTTTCTTACGTTTGGTTTACAGGTGGTTTATTAGGCGTCGTCTTTTTAACAGGAAATTTATTATTACTTCCAAGAATTGGCGCAGCATTAACAGTCGTGATGACAGTTTCTGGTCAAATTATAATGGGACTGATCATCGACCAATTTGGATTATTTGATGCTGACATTCATACAATTAATATCGGAAGAATTTCTGGCGTAATTCTGATGTTACTGGGTATATTATTAATGAATTATAAAAAGAAATCATCACGTGTCATTACAACACAATCTAATCATACAAATTATTGGATGATTCTCGGTATTATGACAGGTTGTCTTCCCCCAATACAAACAGCTATTAATAGTGCACTTAGATATGAAGTAGATTCATTTTATTTTTCAGCACTTATATCATTCGCTGTTGGGACAATCGCATTATTTATGCTTTCACTTATTCTTGTTCGTAGAATTCGTTTTAGCTTCCATCAACCTGAACAAGGTACGATTAAACCGATTTACTTTATTGGTGGTGCATTAGGTGTTGTATTTGTTACGACGAACATATCACTTATGCCTGAACTCGGTGCAGCACTTACATTAATGGTCGTTATATTTGGACAAATGTTAATGGGACTTTTAATTGATCATTTTGGTTTATTTAATACACCAAAATTTAAAATTACAACGAGACGATTAATTGGTGCGATATTAGTCTTTGTCGGCATTGTCATTCTTAAATTATTCTAATTTAATACTAAGGAGGTCGTTGTGATGGATCTTTCACTTAAATCAGGCGATGGTATGTTAAATATTAGAGTTGGCGCAATCATCAAAGATAAGCATGGTTATTGTTTTCACTATGATAAAAAACATGATTATTATGCATTAATTGGTGGGAGAGTTAAATATTTCGAAAGCTCAGATTCTGCTATTAAACGTGAAATCAAAGAAGAACTCAATATAGAATGTGATGATATTTACTTTTTAACAACTGTTCAAAACTTCTTTGAATATGAAAGTACGTCTTATCACGAAATATTATTTATTTACCATGTTACAATTAATGAATCTTTAGAAGACTTGACCATTCCATTCGATCAAAAAATTAAATATGTATCATTAAAAGTCTCAGAAATTCCTGAAATTAAACTTCTACCTCAAAAAGCAAAAGAAATCATATTGAGAAGAGTAGATGTTCAGCCACTATTTATAGACAGGGATTTACCTAAATAATATTTATTTCTATTAAGAACGCGAAAAAGCGCGTTCTTTTTTTTTTAGTTCTTATAATCAATTAATCTGTCCAATTCTCATTTTAAATAAAATTTATTCTATTAACAATTTGTGTACAAACCGTAAAATTTAGTCAAAAAGCCCTATATAATGTTTAGTTTTTACACTTTTAGGTTATTATATCTAAATATATAACAAAGTAGTACCGTAATTCTTTCTGTATTATTTATTCTTTTACTTGTCACTTTGCTTACTTTAAATTATAATTAGTATGAAATTAGAATTATTATAATTAAGAATTCTTGAGGAGGATTATGATATGAGTAATAAATCAAAACTTACAGGACTTTTTGGTGCACCAGTATCAGATCGTGAAAATTCATTAACTGCTGGTAAACGCGGACCACTTGCTATGCAAGATATTTATTTCTTAGAACAAATGGCACATTTCGACAGAGAAGTGATTCCAGAGCGTCGTATGCATGCTAAAGGTTCTGGTGCGTTCGGTACTTTTACTGTTACACATGATATAACACAATATACAAATGCTAAAATATTCTCTGAAATTGGTAAACAAACTGAAATGTTTGCACGTTTCTCTACAGTTGCTGGTGAACGTGGTGCTGCAGAAGCTGAACGTGACATTCGTGGTTTCGCACTTAAATTCTATACTGAAGAAGGTAACTGGGACTTAGTTGGTAACAACACACCTGTATTCTTCTTCCGTGATCCTAAATTATTTGCAAGTTTAAACCATGTTGTTAAACGTGACCCTAAAACAAACATGCATAACCCACAATCAAACTGGGACTTCTGGACATTATTACCTGAAGCTTTACACCAAGTTACAATTTTAATGACAGACAGAGGTATTCCAAAAGGATTCCGTAACATGCACGGTTTCGGTTCACACACTTACTCAATGTACAACGATGCAGGTGAACGTGTATGGGTTAAATTCCACTTCAGAACTCAACAAGGTATCGAAAATTACACAGCAGAAGAAGCTGAACAAGTAATTGCTAAAGACCGCGAATCAAGTCAAAGAGACTTATTCAACGCGATTGAAGAAGGCAATTTCCCTAAATGGAAAATGTACATTCAAGTTATGACTGAAGAACAAGCAAGAAATCATAAAGATAACCCATTCGACTTAACTAAAGTTTGGTTTAAAGACGAATACCCATTAATTCCAGTTGGTGAATTCGAATTAAATCGTAACCCAGAGAACTATTTCCAAGATGTTGAACAAGCTGCATTTGCACCAACAAACATCATCCCTGGTATAGACTTCTCTCCAGATAAAATGTTACAAGGTCGTTTATTCTCTTACGGAGATGCACAACGTTACCGCTTAGGTGTTAACCACTGGCAAATCCCAGTAAACTCACCAAAAGCTGCAACAAATGTTTGCCCATTCTCAAGAGATGGACAAATGAGAGTAGATGGTAACCTTGGTGGCGGCATTAACTACTATCCAAATAGTTATGAAGCTCATCAATCACAACCAGAATACAAAAAACCAGGTTTAGAACTTGAAGGTGAATTATACGAACACGACTTCCGTGAAGATGACGATAATTACTATGAACAACCAGGTAAATTATTCCGTCTACAATCACCAGAACAACAACAACGTATTTTCCAAAATACAGCTAACGAAATGCAAGGCACTACTGACGAAGTAAAACACCGTCACATCCGTAACTGTTACAAAGCAGATCCAGACTATGGTAAAGGTGTAGCAGACGCATTAGGCATTGATATCAACTCAGTTGATTTAGAAGGATAATATATAAATAGCGTATAGGACAACAAATGTCCTATACGCTATTTTTTTTATATAGTGTCTGAGACATCTCAGTGTCTCAGACTACATTATTATGAAGTTTAGTAATTGAGTATCGCTAACTTCCATTATTTCGAATTCTGTTAATTAGAGGGTACTCAGTAAGGGACATTTCTCGGAATTCTGTCCCTTCATATCCTCCACTTATTATAATTGACTTACTTTTTTAGCTTTAATCATGTGTAAGAAATAGAATGCGACTAATCCTAATAAAGCTACGATAGACATTGCTAGATATAATCCTGAATATCCAATCGAATGTGTGAAGTTACCTAATACATATGGTCCGAATCCTAATCCGAAGTCTAAACCGATGAAATATGTTGATGTTGCTAATCCCATCGCTTCTACTGGCGATACTTTAACGACTAATGCTTGGAATATAGATTGTAAGTTACCAAATCCTAATCCTATAAATGCACCTGCGATTAATAAGATCGCACCATTGCTTGCAATACTAATTAGGAATAAACCAAGAATTAAACATATAAATGCTGGTATTGTAACGATATTCTCACCGCGTTGGTCCATAATTCTACCTGTAAATGGTCTTGTAATTAAGACTGCTACTGCATATACAACAAAGAAGAAACTTGCTGCATCTACTAAATGATTTTCTTGTGCGAAGAATTGAATAAATGACAATACTGATGAGTATGCAATACTAACAATCACAACTACGATTGCAATTGGTAAGGCATGTACTGAGAAGAAATCAGTAATTTTAAATCCTTTTTTCTCTTCTGTTTTGACACTCGCCATAACAGGTGTTTCAACTTTCATGAATAGTGACATAACAAATGCTACAACAATAAGTATCGTACAAATTGTAAAAAGTCCAGACATTGGAATGTGTTGATATAGTAATAAGCCTATAAATGGTCCGATTGCTGTACCGAGTACCATACTTAAACTATACATACTAATACCTTCACTACGACGTTGTGCTGGTGTGATAAATGCTGCGATTGTTCCTGTAGATGTACTTGCTACCCCACTTGCAACACCATTTAGAATACGTACGATTAATAACAATGCGAATGATGATGCCGTCACGAGATATAAACCGTTTGTGATAACTAATAAAATCCCACCGATGACTAATACTTTCTTACTACCTACTATGTTGATATATTTACCTGTTAAAAATCTACCTACTAATGATCCAACTATGAATAAACCTGATGCTAGACCAGCCATACTGTCTGAAACGCCAAATGTTTCCTTACTATAACCACCTACTGTTACTAATAGTAAGTACATTGATAAAAATATAAAAAAGCTAATAACAAAATTAAATATAAAATCTTTTGTCCAAATCGGTTTCTTAATTTGGTCGTCCATTACTCTGTTTCCTCCTCTATTAAATAAGTTCTCAAATTCTCTAAAATCTCTTGTGCCTTATTAAGTTCTGCTTCATCGACACCAACTGCTTGCAGACATTTTTCTTGAAATACACCAATTCTATGATGAATTTCATCGAATTGATTTTGACCTTGCTCAGTTAATGTAAGGAATTTTTCTCTTTTATCTTCTTTACTATTAACTGCTTGAATCAATTCCCGTTCGATTAATTTTTTTATAATTTTACGAGCTGTAGGTTTTTCAATAAAAGAACGCTTAGAAACTTGAACAAGTGTGGTTGGTTGATTATATGCGATATCATGTAACACTTTGTACTGCGCAGCATATAAATCAAAAGGTTCCAATATTTCATTAATATGATGAATATATGGTCGATACAAATTTGTGTAGGAATATAAAAAGTTCTTCATTGTTTTCACCTTTTCTCATAAAAATATAGTTAGCTTTGCTAACTAATACTCAATCATTCTACGCCCATTGTCATGTTATGTCAACACCCATTTACGCTTCTAACAACAATTTTTCAAAATTTCTATTATAATTAAATTAAACAAATATAAGGAGGAACATGATATGTTAAATGATTTCTATGAAAGATTATCTAAGAAAGAAAATAAAATGATTGAAATCAGAAGATACTTACATGAGCATCCTGAGTTATCTTTTGAAGAAAAAGAGACAGCCCAGTATATTGCTGACTTTTATAAAGATAAGGATGTCACATTACAAACACATATCGGAGGAGAAGGCATTTATGGTATTAAAGTAACCATTGATTCTGGTAAACCAGGTAAGACGTTAGCGTTACGCGCTGATTTCGATGCTTTACCTATAAAAGAAGATACCGGCCTACCTTTCAGTTCTAAGAATGAAGGTGTCATGCATGCTTGTGGTCATGACGCGCATACTGCATATATGATGGTGCTTGCTGAAACTTTAATTGAAGTGAAAGATCAACTTAAAGGTAAGATTGTCATCATTCACCAACCTGCAGAAGAAAAGCCACCTGGTGGTTCACAATACTTAATTAAAGATGGCATTCTTGATGGCGTTGATAATGTCATCGGCGTCCATGTTATGAGCGCACTTGAAAGTGATCACGTTTATTATAGAGAAGGCAATGTTCAATCAGGTCGAAATATCTTTAAATTAAAAATAACAGGACGTGGTGGTCATGGTTCTTCACCACATTTAGCAAATGACCCAATTGTTGCAGCAAGTAGCTTTGTTATGTCTGTACAAACAATCGTTTCAAGAAGATTGAATCCATTTGATATGGGCGTTATTTCTATCGGTTCATTTGATGGTAAAGGACAGTTTAATATCATTAAAAATGAAGTCACACTTGAAGGTGACGTAAGAGGTATGAACGAAGAAACACTACAACTGATTGAATCAGAAGTTAAGCGACTTTCTAAAGGTTTAGAATCTATGTATGGTGTTCAATGTGAACTCGAATATACGAGAGATTATCCGGTTCTATATAATGATCCTGAATTAACGAAACAAGTTGCTAAAGCAATTGAAGCGGCTAATATTCCTGAAGTTAAAAGTGTTGAACGTTGCGAACCACAACCACCATCAGAAGATTTTGCTTACTATGCAAAAGAATTACCTTGTACCTTCTTCTATGTAGGCGCAAGTCCTAAAGATAAAGAAACATTCCCTCATCATCATCCTAAATTTGATATTGATGAAGGTTCTCTACTTATTGCAGCTAAATCAGTCGCTGCTGTTACGTTCGATTATTTAGGTGTTCAATAATCCAATTACTTAACAGATGTTAAGTATTATCACACCAAGTGTAAATTTACCTGACTCATATTTCTTTTTTCTTATTTTATATTTTATACTTTTAAAAAAATAAGGAGTTGAGGGAAGATGAGTCAGACAGATACACTTTTATTATTCGGATGTACGTTGTTAGTTTGGTTAATGACACCTGGTTTAGCATTATTTTACGGAGGATTAGTTCAATCTAAAAATGTTTTAAATACTTCGATGCACAGTATTTCAGCAATTGTTGTTGTAACATTCACATGGGTATTAATAGGATTTTCTATTAGTTTTGGTGGTAACAATTTATGGATAGGTGATTTCTCACACGCATTATTAAACGGTGTTGGATTCACACCTAATGGTAATTTTAGTGAAACCATTCCATTCGCATTATTTATGCTTTTCCAATTAACATTTTGTACCATTGCCGTTTCAATTTTAACTGGTTCAGTAGCTGAAAGAATGAAATTCGGACCATTTTTAATCTTTATGAGTTTATGGGTCGTTTTAGTTTATAGCCCAGTAGCACACTGGGTATGGGGTGGCGGCTGGATTCACAAACTTGGTGCAATTGATTTTGCTGGTGGTACAGTAGTCCATATTTCATCTGGTGTTTCTGGACTCGTACTTGCCCTACTACTCGGTTCTAGAAAACCTAGCAATAAAAAACCACCACATAATTTAGTCATTACTTTAATCGGTGGTATTCTCGTATGGTTCGGTTGGTTTGGCTTTAATACAGGATCAGCACTCACTTTCGATTCAGTTGCCATGCTCGCATTTGTTAATACAATACTAGCATCATGTGCAGGAATTGCCGGTTGGTATATCTTTGAATATATTCAAAAGAAAAAAGTTACGTTAATCGGAACATTATCAGGAATGTTAGCAGGACTCGTAACGATTACACCAGCAGCAGGTTTTGTCGGTTACGGAAGTGCAATGATTCTAGGAATATTAGGTGGATTCGTTTGTTACTATGTTATCACGCACCTTAAAGTATTACTTAACTATGACGATGCATTAGATGCATTCGGTTTACACGGATTTGGAGGCGTCGTTGGTGCAATAGGAACAGGTCTATTCCAAAATTCTAGCGTCAACTCAACAATAGCAGACGGTGTATTCTTTGGTGGTGGCATCATGCCAGTAGTCGTACAAATCGTTGCCGTCGTCGTAACAATCGCATTTAGTGGCATCATGACATACATCATCGCTAAAATCATTAGCATCTTTACAACATTAAGAACAGACGAAAAAGCAGAACTAGAAGGCTTAGATGCCGTATTCCATGGCGAAACTGCATATGGATACGAACTCAAACAAGAAAAAGCATAAAAATATAAATATAAAAAACAAGCATATCACTTAACTGAACCATTCAGTCGTAACGTGATATGCTTGTTTTTGTTTAAAATATTAATATTTTAGCTTACTCCGCTTCTTTCTTCTTACGTGGATAACCTATTACAATAGACACGATACCGCATATGCCTAATAAATATGGATAAAATGAATAAGGTAATAGTGATACTGTTGATATTCCTGCGACGCTTGTTGCTGCTAATACTTGTGCGCCATATGGAATAATTCCTTGTACTGTACTTGCAAATATATCTAATATACTTGCTGATTTTCTGCGATCAATTTGATAATCATCTGCTATTTCTTTTGCGAGTGGTCCTGCTGTAATGATTGAAATTGTGTTGTTAGCTGTTGCTAAATTTGTCACGCTTACTAAACTGGCAATTCCAAATTCTGCGCCGCGTTTAGATTTCAAGCGTTTCGTTACGGTATTGAGCAACCATTTGATTCCGCCATGATATTCTATGAGACCAATCATTCCGCCGATTAATAATGCGATCATAGAAATATCTTGCATGCCGATAAGTCCATCTGAGATTGCTTTTAAATTTTCTGCTAGCGTAAATGAGCCGTCTAATAATCCTATTAAGCTTGCTACGATGACACCAAGCACTAATACCATCAATACGTTCATTCCACATAACGCACTAATTAATACAAATAAGTATGGAATGACTTTAATGACACTATAGCCACCTTGACTGACATCTGTCATACCTGCATCTTTTGTAACAAACCATAGAATAAGCACAGTTAAGATAGCACCTGGTAATACAATTAAGAAATTCATCTTAAATTTATCGCTCATTTTCGTTTGTTGTGTTCTAACTGCTGCGATGGTTGTATCTGAAATCATTGATAAATTATCACCGAACATTGCACCACCTACGACAGTTGCTGTTGTTAAAGCAAGTGAGATATCTGTCGCTTCTGAAATACCTACGCCTACTGGTGCTAATGCTGCAACTGTTCCCATTGATGTACCCATAGCTACTGAAATAAATGCACCAACTATGAATAAACCTGCTAATAAAAACTGTCCGGGAATTAAAGATAATCCTAAATTTACAGTTGAACTTACAGCCCCCATACTTTTAGCTGTTTGACTAAATGCACCTGCCATTAAAAAGACAAATACCATTAATAAAATGTTAGGATGAGCTGTGCCTTTTGTAAATATATCTAATTTCTTAGCTAAAGGCGTCTTTGGATACATGGCACATGCAAAGACTGCTGCGATCAGAATCGCTACATTTAAAGGTAAGTAATTAAAATCTTTCATGATTAATCCAGTACCTATAAACAGCGTTACAAATACGATTAACGGTAATAAAGCTATAAATGATCCTTTATGATTAATTTGATTCATTATTTTCTCCTCTTATATATCTTGAATACTTTAAAAGGGTACAGTACATATTGTTTCTCGTCAAATATTAATTTTTAATTTTACCATTTGATGATTAAATCATCAAAATCAGGTAATATAACTATCATAAGATTAAAGCAAATGTTAAGGGGTTCAATTATGATTATTAGTAATACAATTAATGATTTTTTTAATAACTTTCATTTAAATGAACAGTCGAGGCTTTCATATTTTACAAAGTATCATACAGAGTTTCAGCATGCAGGATATGATGAACATTTACTATGTCAAAATATCCATCCAACGCTTCTAAAATTAGAACAAGACCTTCCCTTAATTTTAAAAATAAACACGAAATTGGTTCATATTATCTTTGATGTAAGGCTGAAATTTCTAAAGCAATATCAAACATATTTAAGGCCAGATATTTATTTTCTTGTTGGGACATATAAAGAAGATGCTTCAATTCAATTAGAAGATAACACACATTTATATTTATTTATAGAATCTCTATGTCATAAATATGATTTATTATACGATGTGATAGCCTACTATTTTGCGAAGTTATACATATATGAAATCATTAAAGATTACTACCCAGAAAAGGTTACGACGACTATTTTGAACAATAAACATGTCATATTAGAAGAAGCGATTGTCTTACATATCTTAACGACACTCAATTATACATATCCTTATAAAGAAAGACATGACTTTAAAACCATTCAACAATTAGCTTCTAAACTTGAATCTGAATTAACGACAGAGACCATCCCTCAAGTCATTCAAAAATAAAAAAATACTTTCATATCCTATTCATTTAAAAGAATTGGTTATGAAAGTATTTTTGTTTATAAAGTTTTCATTAAATCTCTAATTAATATTGTGATGTTGTGTTTTTTAGACTGTTCACTTAAGAAAAGTGCAATTTCTAATTGTTTCTTATCTGTATCATTTAGAATGCCCATCTCTAATCGTGATTGCACAATATTATAAACTAATTCGCTATATAACATATATCTATTCGATTTAATCGTAATATCTAATGCAGATTGAGCATAAGCTAAACATCTGTCATAAGCTTTTTCATTCGAGTAAATATTAGATAATGTATATAACAATTTGATTTGATAATTATCGTCTACATTATAACGTTTAGCAATTTCTAAACCTTGTTCTAGTGATGACTTTGCTTTTTCATTTTCATTCTGTCTATAGTAGTAAATTGCGCGCGTATTACAGATAGAAACTTGTAGTTTCTCATACATATTATGATCCATTAAACGATAAGCTTCTTCTATTAGTTGTAGAGATTGTTCAACATCATCATACTTATAAAAAGTAATAATCGATCTTACCCACTTCGAAGCAGCAATTTCATCTGTTGAACTATTTGATAAATAATTGCCATCTATAATAGGTATTAGCGCATCATAATCACGCTCTTCTAACAATCTTTCTATTACTTTTAACTTCTGTTCTAATTGTGTATCTAACTCATCGCCAATGTATAAATAGTCCATACTACAATTTAATCTTCTTGAAATATTAAATAGTAGTTGAGATCCCGGTTGTAATTCATTCTTTTCTATTTTTGAAATTTGACTTTGAGTCGCAATACCTTGCGCTAAATTCTGTTGAGATAGCTTTAAATCTATTCTCCTTTGTTTGACACGTTCTCCTAATTTCATATATAACGCTCCCCGTATTCAGTTATCGAATTAACATGTTTGAATAACCCACGCTATGCATATCATCTGGTATCGGTGTTGCTGTGCATATTTGTCCCGTCAAATATACACGACCTCGATTCATAAGCATTTTACGATGTATCATATGTTTCGGATTCTGCATGTTAATGTCCTCTCTTTATTTTAAGTCTCAATGTGTGAAAATACAATTATTTTATCCAGTTACGCCTACAGAATTCCAAGCATTGACCACTTGTTGTACTTCTGTTGAATTTGCACCATATAAATCAGATGCTGCTTGTTTTAATGCAAATTTAGCATCTAAGAATGAAGAGTTTGAACTTAAGTATTGTGTTAAGGCTCTATAATAGATGTCTTCTGATTTTTCTTTTCCAATTTTAGTAATTGTTAAATAAGCTGCTTTATTCGGTATACCACTATTAATATGCACGCCACCATAGTCACCTTGTTCAGTATTTGGCAAGTTCTGATAATTATTCATATGTGCAGGTTGATTATATTGTTCTGGATTAGAAAGACTTCTTAATCCATCACCTGGTTTACCTGGTGTGTATGCATCTTCTCCCATTAACCAATCTTCTGGGTCAACGAAGTAACCAAACACATCTGACATTGATTCATTTAAAGCACCTGGTTGATTCTCATATACGAGGTTTGCACTATGTTCTGTCACAGCATGTGTTAATTCATGTGCAACAACATCATCTGCAGCTGATAATGATGTAAATGTTTTGCCATCACCATCTCCATACACCATATATTGGCCATTCCAAAAGGCATTATTATAATTTCTATCAAAATGAACAATAGAATTAATTTCTGCACCGTTTCCATCATAACTATCTCTATTGTGTGTGTTTAAATAGTAGTCATATGTTTTAGCAGCATTAAAATGCGCATCCACTCCTGCAGCTTGATTTTTACTATTAAAGTTTGTATCCGTATCTGTCATGAGTGAAAAGCTAGACGTACCATTCTTTGCATCATAAGTATGGATTGTTCCAGAATGTGTTTCATCTTGTAAACCATAACCATTGCTTATTTTTGTTAAATTGAGTGGCTTCTTAGTATCCCCATTAACACCTACACCACTTCCAGCAATATGTTCAATTTTATTTTTCTTACTTACAACTTCACCAGTCTCAGCATCAATTTTAATTTCCCAACGTGCTGGTTTAGGATCTAAATAAATAATTTCAACATTATAGACTAATTTTTTCTTTTCAGCATTGATCACTAATTCATCTTTATTAACGACTTTTTGTCCTTTAATATTTTTCACTTCATTTTGACTTACGCCGATACTTTCAAAAGCTTTATTAACCGCTTCATCTTTAGATAAGCTTTGTTTATTTGTATATGTAACTTTTTCTGTATTGACATCCCCATTGACGAGTTCTAATTCTTGATTATCATTGGTATGTATCTTGACTTCTTTATCTTCGACAACGTAGTTATCTACTTTAGGTTTTAAAGTATAATGCGTATATCCTAAGTTATCTTTAAATTCATTTGCTACTTCAAATTGTTTGTAACTTTTCTTAATATTTGGATTGCCTGGTAACTGACTCAAAATCTCTTGCGCTTCAGCTTTTGTGTTTATTTCTTGTTTAGGAATTGATTTTAATTCCTTTTGATCTAAAGGACTACTTTCTTTCGCACTAGCCACATTTGATAATCCTAAAGTCAAAGCCATAACTGAAGTAAAACCTACTGATAAAATTTTTTTCGATCGATACATTTAATCCACCCCTATATATTTTTAGAATAAGTACAATTTAATTATATATAATTTGAAGTATAAAGTCATTATAAAAAGTGTAATTTTATATTACATTTATATTACATATAGAATATCGACATATATTAATTTGATTTGCTACATTTTGATTTCACGACATACTTACACTAAAATATATATAAAGAAAGCTTTAAAGGAGGATGCTGATGTTTACAATTATTAAAAATGGTGATGTATATTCACCGAACTATAAGGGTCAGCAATCGATACTTATTCAAGGGCGATCTATTATTAAAATCGGAGATATAGATATTGAATTAATAAAGCAACTGGATCCAAACTTAAAGATCATCGATGCCACAGGCTATACAGTTATGCCGGGGATTATAGACCCACATATTCATTTGCTAGGAGGTGGCGGTGAAGCGAGTTATGTGACACGAACGCCAGAAGTTCAATTAACAAATTTAATATCAAATGGTATTACAAGCGTAGTTGGCTTAATAGGTACAGATGGTATTTCTAGAACGCTAACGAGTTTATATGCAAAGGCTCAAGCATTAGAAGCTGAAGGTGTCTCTACATATATGTACACAGGTAATTATCACTTACCCGTTACTACAATTACAAACTCCATCAAAGAAGATTTGTTTTTAATAGATAAAGTGATTGGCACTGGTGAAATAGCCATAAATGATTTCAGATCATCTATTCCAACAACTGAAGAACTCGCAAGAATTGTAGCTGATACAACAGTAGGCGGAATGCTAAGTGGAAAAGCTGGTGTCACACATTTTCATATAGGTACAGGTAAACATAAACTGAAACAAATTCATGACCTAATCGATCATTATGATGTTAAACCGAACAAACTTTATTTGACACATTTTGATAAAGGGATAGATTTGTTAGAAGAAGGTATTTCATTAAGTCATAAAGGTGTGTATGTTGACTTAACAGCAAGTACAAATACAGTAGAATACATCAATTATTACCGAGAACATGGAGGAGACATCTCAAAATTAACCGTTTCTTCAGATGGACATGGCAGTTTACCTAAATTCGATAAACACAATCAACTTGTGGGTTATGACGTTGCAAAATGCAGCACGCTAACAGACCAATTATTTAATTTATTGGTACAAGACTCGAACTGGGAAGAAGTAATTGCTTTATTTACTTCTAATGTCGCAAACGTATTAACACTACATCATAAAGGTCATATCGAAGAACACTATGATGCAGATATATTAATAGTTGATCCGAAAAAGAAACAAATAAAAGACGTATTTGCAAAAGGACAACATATGCTTTCAGATTATCAAATGATTAGAAAAGGTATGTTTGAATAAGATACAAAACAAGCAGGGACAATATTGTCCCTGCTTGTTTACACTTCATACTTAAATTCCATCTATAAATTCTACGGAATCAAGCTCTATTTGCTCACCGTCTTCTTTACGTTTTTTAATATGGAATTCTCCCCATTTACATAAGTGCTCTAGTAATTCATTTAATGTACTACCATATTCTGATATCTCGTATTCAACTTTTGGTGGTACTTGTTGATATACAATTCGATTAATAATGCCATCTTTTTCTAATTCTCTTAATTGTTGCGTTAACATTTTTTGTGTAATATGCGGAATAGCTTTTTTAAGTTCAGATGTTCGCATTGTCCCATGCTTTAAATGACACAGTATCACTGGCTTCCATTTACCGCCAATGACATCTATTGTTGCTTCTACACCAATATTATATTCCGTAACTTCCATCATGATTCCTCCCTAAGGCACTTTTTAGTACCTATATGACTTTAAAGTGCGTACTTTCTATTTGTCTTATTACGTTTTAAAATATCACATATCTTATAACAAAGGAAGGAATTTAAAAATTGAAAAACAAATTTTCGAATCAACTCGCACTTATATCACTTGCTATCTCAGCTTTTGCTATTGGTTCTACGGAATTTATTAGCGTAGGATTACTCCCATTAATTAAAGATGCCTTTGATGTGACAATCCCATTAGCAGGACTTACTGTATCTTTATATGCTATTGGTGTTACAGTTGGCGCACCTATCTTAACGCCTTTAACAAACAATATGAAAAGAAAGACTGTTTTGATAGTCATTATGGTTGTGTTTATTATTGCTAATGTATTTGCAGGACTTGCAACATCATTCAGTTTATTACTCGCTATGAGAGTGCTTAGCGCTTTCTCACATGGTGTATTCATGTCTATTGCAACAACCATTGCAGCTGACTTAGTCCCTGCGCATAAACGTTCAAGTGCCATCGCCATGATGTTTACAGGTTTAACAGTTGCAACGATTACAGGTGTCCCATTTGGAACTTGGGTCGGTCAAAACTTCGGTTACGAAATGTCATTCTACACGATTGCTTTAATAGGACTTATCAGTTTAATCGCAAATATATCATTCGTTCCAAAAAATTTAACAGAATATGAGCAAGCACCTATTATTAAACAACTTGCTGTCTTTAAAAACAAACCGCTTATGTCTATTTATTTAATTACAGCTCTTGGCTATGGTGGTACATTTGTTGTTTACACTTATATGACTGAAATTTTAACGAATATATTAGGTTATGACTCAAATAGTATTGTCATTATTTTAATATTGTATGGTGTGATGGTTGCGATTGGTAATACATTAGGTGGAAAATTAACGAACCATGCGCCAACGAAATCATTAACGATTATTTTTCTATTACAAGCATTAACGTTATTGCTTGTTGGATTTACGATACATTTTCATGTCGTTGGTTTAATCAGTATTTTATTAATGGGACTATTCGCTTTTATGAATGTTCCCGGGTTACAACTCATTGTAGTACTTTTTGCTGAACGTAATAGTAAAGAAACTGTCAATTTCGCTTCAAGTTTAAATATATCTGCATTTAACATAGGTATTACACTTGGATCTGTTATCGGTGGATTTATATTAAATCATTTAACATTATCCAGCACACCTTATTTCGCATTTATCATGGTGCTTGTAGCAAGTATTTTAATGTTTGTCGTCAACAAGCATGAAACAACTGAACCTTTACAAACAACTTAGTAATAATAAAAAAGCGAGAAATGTATGAGATATCAACTGGTAACTCATGCTTTTCTCGCTTTTTAAATACTTCATATTTCTTCATTCTTTAATATTTTTCGAGCGTTTTCTTTAAATCGTGTGACAGTCTCAATACCTTTCGTACGTTCTAAAAATTCATATGCTTCTTTAATATGAAAGTTTCTATTGGATGTATTATGGGCATCACTTCCAAGAATATGAATCGCATCTTGTTCTAATAAATAATCAGCTACTCTTTTAGCATCTTCGCCATATTTATTCACTAAAGAGCCTGCTGTAACTTGACATAATGCGCCTCTATCAATTAAATCAAATAAAATTTGTGAATCATCTTGAATAGGAATGATACGTTCTGGATGAGCTAATATTGGACGGTATCCGGCATTAAATAACTTTTCAAATGTTTGTTCAGCAAATTCTGGTATCGAGAAAAATGGAAACTCAATTAACACATATCTTGACCCTTCAGTAATAGGTAACAATTCACCTGACTCTAAACCTTCAAGTTCCTCACCAAACATATGAATTTCTTGGCTAGGATAAACTTTAATATCAATATGATGATCATTTAATAGAGATTGTACTTCTTCAGTTCTACTTTTTACGATATCGGCATTATTTCTAAATCGATGTTTTATATAATGAGGTGTTGCAACTATATCTGTTATACCAATTTTCTCAGCTTCCCTTGCAAGTTCAAGCATACTTTCCTCATCTAATGGACCATCATCTAATCCATATAATAAATGATTATGAATATCTATCATGTGCACCTCTCCTTTTATCACATAACTAAAATCATACAACTTTATTCCCTTATTACTTATATTGTAACAAATAACCGTTTGTAACCAGTATTAAAATGACTGATTTTTGTAAATAAGCAGAAAAGTTGTTTTTAAAACTATTTTATATGAACATAAAAATATCGACATATAAGGAGTGGAAAAACATGGAATTAGCAAAAGCATTAGAAAGAAGACGCTCTGTTAAATCTTATGAGCCATACGATTTAGATAGAGAAACAATTTATAATTTATTAGATCAAGCTGCATTATCACCTTCAGCTTGGAACTTACAACAATGGAAAGTAATTGTTGTTGATACAGACGAAGCAAAAGAAAAATTATATAACGCAGCTAATAAACAAATTAAAATAAAAGAATCTAGCGCGACATTTATCATTTTAGGTGACTTAAATGCTCATGAAACAATTGGTGATATCGCAGATGACTGGATAGACCATAAACATATACCAGCTGATAAGAAATCAGGATTAATACAAAGTGTCCACCAATTCTTTGAAAGTGATACAAACAGAAGAGACGAAGCAATACGTGGCGCTTCATTATTTGCGATGAGTTTAATGTTAGTCAGTGAAGACGCAGGACTCGCAACTTGCCCAATGATAGGCTTTGACAAACAAGCAGTAATTGATTCATTTAATATTGAAGATAACTTAGTACCAGCAATGCTTATCTCAATTGGTAAAGGTGAAATGAATAATGATAGAGCTTCACGCATACCAGCATCAGCATTTGCGAAATTCGAATAACGAATGTTCTAAATTTGTAAAAAACTCACCTCATTCATGCATAAAAAAGTATTATAATGAAAGTAACAAAGTGAGGTGTTTAAGATGAACAAACGTTATCAAAAGGTTCTAGTACTTTACTTAATTTCAACGTTCGTGCCATATGCATTATTCAGTAGAAAAAATGATAGCACATTAACTAAAACTTGGTTACCAAGTTCATTAGTAGGATACGGTATCTTTGCATATGGACTCAAAGTTTTAACAAAAATGAAAAAAGCAGCTTAACCATAAGCTGCTCAGACTGTGGACAAACTGAACTTAAATTTATAAGTTCAGTTTGTTTTTTTATATGGATTAATATTTTCCACTAAAATCATGATTAAACTA